>CALWTT010000001.1 GCA_944384545.1 uncultured Clostridia bacterium
ATAGAAACGGCGGCAGCGCGTGCGGTAAACTTTGTAAGTGAATGCATTGCCGATACGATGCCGGTGATCGATGAACACTGGTATGGCCTCTGTTTTGAAGAGCGATTGAACGAGCTGACGCGCGGAACGTGATTCCTGTTGTAGCGAAGTCATGGGCAAAAGCCGGGGGATGGGGAGAGTGAAGCCGGAGCCTCGGCAGGAGCATACAGAAATACAAGAAGCAGTGCAGAAGAAAAGGAATGGCTGGTTGCCCGGAAAAAGGCAACGGCCATTCCTTTTTTTGAAGACAGGAGAGTGAGTGCCCGGAGTCGCCGGCAAAACGCGAACAGAGAAACAGCAGAAAGGATAAAAGGCTGTCCCGGCAAAAATATGCATTACCGGCAGGAAGCGCAGGGGGTCAGAGCTCGCTTTCATGTATACGAACGTGTTGAAGCCGAAGGGTGCTTTGCAGCTGCTCGGAAGAAAGTGTGTGGATGTCGTCGGAGATGGCGGCAGCGCAGCCGGCGGCCTGGCCGGTAACCGCGCAACAGGGAATCACCCGCATAATATCCCACATGGCATCGGTTACCGAGGTACAACGCCCGGCGACCAGAAGATTGCGCAAAGCGGGCGAGTAGAGGGTGCGGAAAGGAACCTCATAGATCGGACCGCGCTTCCGCCAGTCGGAGACCATACCGATCGAATCCGGGAAGGCGCAGTGCATTTCGCTGTCATGGAGGGTGTAGGCGCCTGCAATGCGCCGCGTCATGCGCAATTGCGGGATGGTGGGGAGTGTGGCCGGTTCTCCGAAGGTAGGATCTGCCTTTTTCTTTTCCGTGTAATCCGAAAGGACGGTATGGTGCGAAAGCGAGACAAAAGCGGAAATCTCTTCTGTATCCAGACCGGAAAAGCGCTGCGAGGAAAGATACGGAACCGGGGGAGCGGAGGCCTTTTGTTCGTCCGGAATATCGGCAACGCCGAGCGGACGGAGGCAATACCCGTTTTTCCCTGCGGTATAGTACCAGGCGGCCAGCACATTGCCCTGACCGAACCGCACAACAGGGGCACCGGCCAAAGCAGCCAGATCGGCATCTCCGGTGGCATCGATCACGCAGACAGGGGCAACGGCAAAGCGCCCGGATTTGCCTTCCATCATGACCGCCTGTATCTTCCGGTCACGGACAGATACGGCGACAGCCGAGGTGCCGTAGAGGATTCGAACGCCGAGGCGCAGAAGCAGCTCTTCTGCCTGCAGAGCAAAGAGCTGTGGGTTGAAATTGACCTCAAAACGCGGTGCCGGTGGAAGGCGGTCCTGTGGATTCTGGGAGTGGAGCCAGGGGTCGGCGTCGCGTTTTCCGTCGCAGGACAAGGCGACAGACAGGCGCAGAAGCTCCTCTGCAAGGCCAAAGGAAACCTGTTTCCCGCATCCGTCGCATAAAGGGAGAAAGATGGTGACCAGTCCGGCGGTGGCCAGCCCGCCGAGCAGGAAGCCCCGTTCGACCAGGAGCACGTCCGCCCCTTCTCTGGCGGCCGCGATGGCGGCCGCAATACCGGCTACCCCGCCCCCGCATACGAGAACACGGGGCGCGTAGCGGACCGGCGTGGAAAACGATTCAAAAATATGCATACATCCTCCTGATCGTACAATGCAGTGCATAAAAACAAGACCACAGTACGGTGAAAATTAACATACCCGCTTTGTTTTTACAAAAATGTCCGGCATTTCACGTCAATTTAACCGGAGACGGCTTTCAGAATTTACAGGAAGGGGGTAGAATGAATCCGACAAAAAAGAAAGCACAAAGAAAGGGAACCGGAGCATCCGGTTGACCGTCCGGCGGACGGTAGGAAAAGAAGGTATGAAATTGGCAAAGAAAGTAATAAGTGTACTGGCATGTATGGGCATTGCAGGAATGGCGTTTGCCGGATGCGGTGGCGGAGGAACCGGGATCCATGTCATCACGCGTGAGGAAGGATCGGGAACGCGCGGAGCCTTCACAGAGCTGCTGGGTGTGGTGGACGAGAATGAGAAGGATGCGATTATCAGCAGCGCAGAGGTTACCAACAGCACGCAGGTCATGATCACAACGGTCGCCGGTGACCGGAATGCGATCGGGTACATATCGCTTGGCTCGTTGTCTGCGGATGTGAAGGCGGTACAGCTGGACGGCGTGAGCGCAACCGTGGAGAATGTGAAGAACGGAACCTATAAGCTGGCGCGTCCGTTCAATCTGGCCTATAAGGATACACTGAGCGCCGCCGGCGAGGATTTTATCGACTTTATCATGAGCGAGCAGGGGCAGTCAATCATCACGGCGGAGGGCTATATCGGCGCCGATGACGCGCCGACGTATACAGCATCGGGAATGACTGGCACGGTAAAGCTGGCCGGCTCTACGTCGGTTGCACCGGTTATGTATAAACTGCAGGAAGCCTATATGCGGCTGAACAGCGGCGTGACCGTGGAAGTGAACGAAGGTGGTTCGAGTGCCGGTATGACGGCGGCAATCAACGGTGCCTGCGACATTGGTATGGCATCGCGTGATCTGACCGACAGCGAGAAGGCGGAGCTGGATTTCACAACGATCGCGACCGACGGGATTGCGGTGATTGTGAATATTGAGAACAGTGTGAGCAATCTGACCTCCGAAGAAGTGCGGAAGATTTATCTTGGCCAGCTGACCGACTGGTCCGGGCGTTGAGGAGTGAACGGAGAATATGACAAGAGATACGGTAACCGCGCGGGTGCTGCGTAAGGATCTGCATCCGCGCGGCGGCATATCGCACCGGGTAACAGAGGGGGTCAGTCGGATACTGTTCCTCCTTTTTGCCTGTGTTTCAATACTGTCGGTACTGACCATTGTGCTGTTTTTGCTGGTACAGGGTGTACCGGCGCTGTCGGAGATCGGTGTCACGGAGTTCCTGTTTGGCAGTGAGTGGCGGCCGTCGGCCGATATCTACGGTGTACTGACCATGGTGGTAGGGAGCCTTTCGGTGACGGCAGGCGCGATCATTGCGGGTGTGCCGCTGGCGCTGCTGACCGCCATATTCCTGGCCAGATTCTGCCCGGCGCCCTTTTATCGCGTATTGAAACCGGTTCTTCGCCTGATGGCGGGAATTCCGTCGGTCGTATACGGATTTTTTGGCCTGACCGTGATCGTGCCGATTCTGTACAATGTGTTTGGAAGCGGAAAGGGGATCCTGAGCGCATCGGTTCTGCTTGGCATGATGATTCTGCCGACGGTAGCGGAGGTATCCGAGAATGCATTGCGGGCGGTGCCGGGGAGCTATTATGAGGGTGCATTGGCATTGGGCGCAACGCCCGAAGCCGGTGTCTTTTCGGTCGTATTGCCGGCGGCGCGACCGGGTGTTTCGGCGGCCATCGTATTGGGGATCGGCCGTGCGATTGGTGAAGCGACGGCGGTGGTGATGGTAGCGGGGAACCAACCGGTTCTGCCGGACGGATTGCTGTCCGGCGTTCGGACCCTGACGGCGAACATCGTACTGGAAATGTCTTATGCGGCCGATCTGCATCTGGGTGCGCTGATTGCGACCGGTATTGTATTGTTTGTATTTGTATTGCTGACCAATGTAGCACTGGCAGCATTGCGTCATACAGGGAGGCAAAAATGAAAACAGCCATAGGCGGAGCGGCGGTGCGCCGCGTGACGGGAAAGTGCGCAGGGCTGCAACGACGTGCGTTGGCGCATCCGGGCTCGGTGATACTGCGGATGCTGGTATACGGAGCGGGGATCCTGACGGCGGCGCTTTGTCTCTTTCTTGTGGGAACGGTTCTGGTACGAGGGATCCCGGCATTGAAGCCGTCTCTGTTTGCATTTACGTCGAACAGTGAAACCCTGTCCATGCTTCCCTCTGTTTTCAACACATTGGAAATGATTTTTCTGACGTTGCTGATTGCGCTTCCGGTTGGGCTGGGTACCGCGGTGTATCTGACCGAATACGCATCGCGTGCTTCTCGTCTGGTTTCGTTGCTGCGGATGGCTGTGGAGACATTGCAGGGTCTTCCTTCTGTATTGTTCGGTCTGTTCGGATACCTGCTGTTCGTTACGGCGTTTGGGTGGGGCTACTCCATGATGGCCGGTGTGCTGACTTTGGTTCTGATCATCCTGCCGGTCCTGATCCGGACAGCGGAGGAGGCAATTCTTTCGGTCCCGGATTCCTATCGGGAGGGAAGCTATGCATTGGGCGCGGGACGATTGCGCACGGTGTTCCGTGTGATCCTGCCGGCGGCGCTGCCTGGGATCCTTGGCGGGGTGGTTCTGTCGGTCGGACGTATTGTGGGGGAGACAGCAGCATTGATTTTCACGGCCGGAACGGCGGTAAGCTACTTTACGGGGGACGTCATGGGCGCGGGGCGCACCCTGGCGGTGCATCTGTATGCGCTCTGGAATGAAGGGCTTTCGACATCAGAGGCGTATGCTACCGCGGTCATATTGCTTGTATTCGCCGTCGTCATCAATGCGCTGTCGGAATATCTTACGGGAAAGCTGAGGAAGCGCTATGCTGAATAATCCGAAAATGGAGGTGGAAAATCTCGATTTATACTACGGGAACCAGCAGGCATTGAAGAAGGTAAGCCTTTCTTTTCCTGCCAATCGGATATCGGCACTGATCGGACCTTCCGGATGCGGGAAATCCACCTTGCTGCGTACCCTGAACCGTATGAACGACCTGATTCCGGAGTGTCGGATTGCGGGGAGCGTGCGTCTTGACGGCGAGGAGATTTTGGGGGATATCGACACGGTGGAATTGCGCCGACGGGTCGGAATGGTATTTCAGAAGCCGAATCCGTTCCCGTTCAGCATTTTTGACAATGTGGCGTACGGTCCGCGCGTGGGAGGGATCCGGAATCGGGGAGAACTGGAAGAGATTGTGGAAAAGGCGTTGCGCCGTGCGGCGCTCTGGGATGAGGTAAAGGATCGCCTGAAAAAGAGCGCATTGGGCCTTTCGGGCGGACAGCAGCAGAGACTGTGCATTGCACGCGCTCTGGCGGTGGAGCCGGAGGTGCTTCTGATGGACGAGCCGACTTCTGCGCTGGACCCGATTTCTACATCGCACATCGAAGAACTGAGTCTGACGCTACGCAAGGATTATACCATTATCATAGTGACACACAACATGCAGCAGGCGGCACGCATATCGGATCAGACCGCCTTCTTTTTGCTGGGTGAGGTGATCGAAGCGGGGAAAACCGAGGATCTCTTTGCGCGGCCGAAGGACAGGAGAACCGAAGATTATATACGCGGCCGTTTCGGATGAACGGTTACAAAGGAGCCAGGGTATTGTGAAACACCAGGCTTCTTTTGTTTTTGTATAAGAGTTTATTGTGTCAGGGCCAACGGAAAAAGCTGCGGGAATGGATGCGGACATCCGGTTGTGATGGGAAGGGCAGATTCCGAGGGGACGCAATCCCTGTTTTTCATGCAGGTTATTCCTGTTGTGATGCGGGAAACGTGTAATATTCTGTCTGGTTTTGAGAAAAAGCGATCACAGCGAAGACGGCATATATGGTGATACGCGCTATATCGAGTACAAATCCGAACCAAAAACTGACAGTATAGATGCCCGCAGCGGAGAATATATCTGTCAGAATCAGGTGCAGAGCGTCAGCGGCAACAAAGGTAAGGAAAATGGTCAGAGCTGTACGGAGCGGACTTTTGATATCGGGGTCTTTGCAGTAGAGGAAAAGGAATCCTCCGATCAATGCAAAAGGGATTGCTCCGAGATATGCGCTGACATAGAGGAGGATGTGGGCCCAATTTTTTTTGATTTTCATAATTTTCTCCTTTGCTGATCCTGATAAAAAGGGAGGTGCGTTCACGGAAGAAATGTTCTGATGCGCGACACCGATAAGAATTGCGTTTTTGCGTCATCTACGCGCAGAGGGAGAAGGCGGAAAAAGGGAATAAGCGATGATATAAAACGGCAGATTCTCGATAAAGCTGGCCTGATGTTCCGGAAAATGAAAATAGGAGGAAGAGTTTCCTCCGCGCGGCCGGCGCAAAAACGAAGGCCAAAACAGGGGGATGCACGCGCGAAGATGGGCATGCCGGAAGGCCGATAAATTTACGGAAATTACTGGCCGCCGGTATAATAGATTTTCTGGCCGGGCGGAACCGAATGCGTAAGCCATACATTTCCGCCGATGACACAGTGATCGCCGATAACAGTATTTCCGCCCAGGATGGTAGCATTGGCATAGATCACAACATGATTTCCGATGTCGGGATGGCGCTTGATGCCTTTGACCGGATTGCCATTTTCATCTGTTTCAAAGCTTTTGGCACCGAGTGTAACTCCCTGATAGAGTTTCACATGCTCCCCGATGGTACAGGTTTCACCGACCACCACGCCGGTGGCATGGTCAATAAAGAAGTAGGGGCCGATTTTTGCGCCCGGATGAATGTCCACACCGGTCAATCGATGTGCATATTCGGTCATCACACGTGGGAGCAGTGGGACATGGAGTTCAAAAAGGACATGGGCGATACGGAAGATGCTGATGGCTTCAAAAGCAGGGTAGGTAAGCATAATTTCTTCCTCAGAACGTGCAGCGGGATCACCGTCATAGGCGGCGCGCACATCGGTACGCAGGATCATGGCAACATGGGGGAGCGCTTGCAGAAAATGCATACAGATCTGCTCCCGTTGTTCGTCGGAGAGAGAGGGGAGAACCTCTCCGAGGAGTTCTGAGAGACGCTCGGCGGCCTCTGAGAGGAGTTCGCGGGTTGTGGGCATGGCAGTATCGCTTCCGAAGATTTTGGGGTACATGGCACAGCGCACCAGTGAAAGGAGACGCAGGGTGCGCGCGCGGAACCCGGGGCGGATGTGTCCCTCGCCCGGCAGGGCGGTTTGCGCGGCAAGTGTGGCGGGCAAGGTATCAAGAATGGATTTCGCAGTATCAGAAAGCATGGATCAGAATCCTTTCTCAGCACGGGGAACCATAAAGGATAGGACCCGTGTGTTTTGAATGACAACAAGGAAGGCACAGATAAATGCAAGTTGGGAACCGGTCAGAGTGCCAGGAGGAGAAGCAGAACGAGGAAGATGGTGAGCAGAATCATACCGACATTGCCGAAGACAATACGGCCATTCTGTTTGGCGGGCAGAGGGATCTCCGCCGGGCGGAGGACAATGTCGCGGTAGCAAAGGAGGAGAAAAATCAGCCCAATGATCGCAGCAATGAGGGTAGCATATGTGTGGACTGCCGAGAGAATATTGACCATGACCGGATCCGGGATTCGCATGATTGCTGTCGGGAGAAAACCGTTTATGAAATTGAAGAGAATATGCAGCAGAACAGAGTAGCGGATTTTCCGTGTATAGGCATACAGATACCCAAAAACGAGCCCGATGAGGAAAGCATAGAAGAGCTGTTCAAAATTTCCGTGCGCCAGACCAAAAATGAATGAGGTGACAAGAATGGCATTTTTCTCGCCATAGGGGAGGAGAACATCGAGAGAAAATTTACGGAAAATCAGTTCTTCAACGATGGGGCCGATGAGCACTGTAAGGAGGAGCGTGACCCACAAAGGAATGTCGGAAAGTGTATCGATGATGGTATCGGCCGGCGGTGCACCGAGCATCCATTCCACCAGGGTATTGACACCCAGGCCGATATAGGAGCCTGCGATTGCGAAGAATTCTGCAAACAAGAAAGCAAGCAGCAGGATCCGTGCGGAGGCAGGCTCACCGGAGACGGAAGAGACTCGTGGCGGTGGGCGCAGCATCAGCAGGCAGAGCGGCATGCCGACAAGATACATGCAGGCCATATTGATAAAAAGATAGACGGTATTGTCGGGCTGGCTTTCCGCGGGGAGGAACAGGAGAACGATTTGGATGACGGTCATGACGGCAATCGGCGCCAGCGTATAGATGATGTGGGCAAGACCGACACGCGAATAGGCGCGTTTGGCTTCGGCGCGGTTGATAAGGTATTCTGCTGGGGAGGGAAGCGGAGCACCGTCCGGATCGGGATTTTCTGGTGCCATCCAATCCGATGAATGCACCGCGTCGGCGCGGTAGCGGTCAAGATGATCAAAAAACGGTGTATGATTGTGCTGATCCATAACAATCCCTTTCCGAAAAATCACCGGATAGTGTTGTGTAAAGGCTTTTCCCAGAACGGAGCAGGCAGGACGAGGCGGGAAATGGAAAGAGTTGTATCTGTGCATGCAGGATGCAGCAGAGGGTGCGATGTGTTTGCTTCCGGAATCGTCCACCACCTTGTGTGTATTATATCACGGAAGACCGGAAAATGCAATCCATAATTCCAGGATATGTGCGCAGGGGTGAGAGGTGTACAGAAGGGGTAACGGGAAAAGGCAGAGAGTGAAGAAGAGAAGATCTATTGACAGTACAAAATATTTTTTATATAATAAACGCAGAAAATATTGGACGGAGGAATTGCGGGTGTGCGGTGCGGGACATGCCGTGATCCGAATGACCGGTTATACGAATAAGGAGAAAAGCAAGATGGAAAGCGAAATTCTGATTGGAGAAGCCTATGGAGCTACGCGGACGAAGCCGGAATATCTGGGGATGAAGGTACCGGATTACATCCGCGACGAAAATGGTCGCCCGGACGGCGCAGCGATGCTGCGTCGGTTGCAGGAGGAGGAATACGGATGCCTGCAGGAAGAGGGCGTCACAGTGCGCATGACGGAAAAGGAGCGGGAGGAGAAGGTTCTTGCCGGGAAAGCAAGGAAAATCCGGATCGAAGCCGAATGCACGCGGGGCGAGGAGAATGCCGTGTTTTTGTTTACGGTATTTCAGCCGTATGCGGAGAGCAAGGCAAGCGTGGTGTATCTGGATTTTTCTGCGGAAATTCCGAACCGGTATTTTCCCGTGGAGGAGATGGTAGACGCGCAGATGACGGTAGCGCATATCCACTATGCATCCGTGACCGGCGATGACGGGGATTTTATGAGCGGGATTGCGAAACTGTTTCCGCGCAAAGACCGGTCATCGGCGGGAAAAATTGCGATGTGGGCGTATGCGGGAGGAAAAGTAGGGAAATATCTGTTGGAACATGGATATGCAGCCCCGGAATCGCTGTATATTGCGGGGCATTCGCGCCTTGGTAAGACCGCGTTGCTGGCGGCGGCCGAATACCCGTATTTTTGCGGTGTTCTGAGCAATTGCTCCGGATGTTCGGGTGCAGCGATGAGCCGCAGGAAGGGCGGGGAGGATGTGGCGAAGATATACAAACAGTTCCCGTATTGGTTTTGCGAGAAGTATGGTGAATACAGCGGCAGAGAAGCGGAGATGCCGTTTGATCAGCATTATCTGATGGCGGCAATATTTCCGCGCCGCATATGCATTGTAACGGCGGAAGAAGACGCATGGGCGGACACCGATGCACAATACCTGACGGTGGAGCTGTATGACAGGCTCTGTCGTGAGCAGGGATATACCGGCCTGCAAAAGCGCGGCGAGGCCTATATAGTCGGTAAGAAAATTCCCGGGGATCGGATTACGTTTGTATGTCGTCCCGGCACGCATTATCTGAGCCGAAGCGACTGGAATTTCTTTCTGAAATACATAGCAGCGAAATCATAAGAAAAAACATGCCGGAGCAAATGTCCGGCATGTTTTTATATTTTATAAGCGCAGGATCGATGTGCAAGGAAAGAAGGATTTTCTGATAGGGAAGCGAATAGCGGGGAAACTATATTGACTGTAAAATAAGAGTATGATATAATATTTATACTATGCCGGATGCGGAAGAAATGCATCGCATATCGGTTTTTCATTCATGAGGGCGTATGTATGTTTTGAATGAACCAGACGTATATGATCGGGCAGCAAAAGCAAGGAGATCATGATACGGTAAGTGTTTTTTTGAAATGAAATAAAGGACAATCATGCGTGACGGAAAAAATATAAAAACGAAAAAGACAAGGAGCAAAGAACATGTCACTGTTCAGAAATAAAATACTGATGATCACGGGTGGAACCGGCTCGTTCGGGAATGCGGTGCTGAACCGTTTTTTGAAAACGGATATAGGAGAAATCCGCATTTTTTCACGGGATGAGAAGAAGCAGGATGATATGCGCCATGAATTTCAGGCCAAGATGCCGGATGTGGCGGAGAAATATGACATGCCGATCCTGTATTCCTGCCACCCACGGAGCAAAAAGCGCCTTTGTGAGAGCGGTTTTGCTTTGGACAGACGTGTGATCCGTCATGAGCCACTGGGATTTCACGACTA
>CALWTT010000002.1 GCA_944384545.1 uncultured Clostridia bacterium
CGCGCGCCGCGGATACGAAGCGTACGTCCGCTGCCCGTCCGGCGCACCGCCGGCACCGGAATGCTGCGCCGGCCGGACAGGTAATCCCCCGTCACCGAGCCTTCGGTCGATGCTACCTCTGCCGCCGTCCCCGCCGCGACGATCCGGCCGCCATGCTCCCCCGCGCCCGGACCCACATCCACAATATAGTCCGCCGC
Organism: uncultured Clostridia bacterium; assembly: GCA_944384545.1. Taxonomy (GTDB): domain Bacteria; phylum Bacillota; class Clostridia; order Oscillospirales; family CAG-272; genus UBA1740. Next base: position 198 of record CALWTT010000002.1, read on the forward strand.
CCGCATGGTATCCTCGTCGTGCTCCACGACGATCACCGTATTCCCAAGGTCACGCAGCTTTTTCAGTGTGGCGATCAGCTTGTCGTTGTCCCGCTGGTGCAGTCCGATGCTCGGCTCGTCCAGAATATACATGACGCCGACCAGGGAGGAGCCGATCTGCGTTGCAAGCCGGATCCGCTGCGCCTCCCCGCCCGACAGTGTTCCCGCCTTCCGCGCCAGCGTCAGATAATTCAGGCCCACGCTGCACAGAAATTCCAGCCGCGCGCAGATCTCCCTCCGGATCTCATGCGCGATCTTTTCCTCCGATTCGGTAAAGTGCAGAGACCGCACGAACGCCAGCATTTCCTCTACCGAAAGACGGCAGATCTCGTCGATATTCAGTCCGCCCACCGTTACCGCAAGCACCTCGTCCGAAAGGCGACGGCCGTGACAGCGCGGACAGGGCGCGTCCTCTATGAAATTCTCATAATACTCCGCCATCTGCGGGTTCTGGCGCAGGCGCCGCTCAATGATCGGAATGATGCCCTCATAGGGCACCCGCTGCCGCACACCTTCCTTTCCGAAGTAGCGCACCACCTCATAGGTCTTCTGACCGGTTCCGTAAAGCAGCGCGTGCATGGCCGCTTCGGAATATTCGCACAGCGGCGTATCGATATCGCAACCGATCTCCTGCAGGGCGGCCAGGATCAGCGGCCCGTTCCAGGACTGCTCGTCTATGGATTTGAAGCCGTTGCACACGATCGCACCCTGTCGCAGCGAAAGCGACAGATCCGGCATGATCTTGGCGGGTGAGACGACCCGTGTGTCACCGAGCCCGGCACAGGCCGGACAGGCCCCGGTCGGGCTGTTGAAGGAAAACATGCGGGGCTCAAGCTCCCCGAAGCTGATCCGGTGCTCCTCGCAGGCGTATTTCTGAGAAAAAGAGAGCTCCGTCGCTTCCTCACCCTCCCGCGGTACCACCGCAATATGAACGCGGCCGTCGCTCAGCGAAAGCGCCGCCTCTACCGAGTCGGACAGCCGGCTGCGCAGGTCGGGACGCATGACAAGACGGTCCAGTACGATCTCAATGCTGTGCTTCTGGTTCTTGTCCAGCCGGATCGGTTCGGTCAGCTCGTACATCTGTCCGTCGATCCGCGCGCGCACATAGCCGCCCCGCCGCGCCTCCTCCAGCACCTTCTCGTGCATGCCCTTCTCCCCGCGTACCACCGGAGACAGGACCATGAACCGCGTCCCCTCCGGCAGCTCCATAATCCGGTCGAGGATGCTGTCGGTCGTCTGCTGGCGGATCTCCTTGCCGCAGACAGGACAGTGCGGTATGCCAAGACGCGCGTACAGAAGCCGCAGGTAGTCATAGATTTCGGTAACGGTCCCCACCGTCGAACGCGGATTCTTTGAGGTCGTCTTCTGGTCGATCGAGATGGCCGGGGACAATCCCTCAATCGAATCCACATCCGGCTTGTCCATCTGACCGAGAAACATCCGCGCATAGGAAGACAGCGACTCCACAAAGCGCCGGTGTCCCTCCGCATACAGCGTGTCAAACGCAAGCGAGGATTTTCCCGACCCGGAAAGGCCGGTCAGCACCACCAGCCGGTCCCGCGGTATGTCCAGGTCAATATTTTTCAGGTTGTGCACCCGCGCGCCGCGGATGGAAATTTTATCTGCCATTATCGGGTCACCTGCAATTCCTTGATCTTATCCCGCAGGAAGGCGGCGCGCTCGAATTCCAGGCTGCGTGCGGCCTCCTGCATTTCGCGGCGAAGCGATGCGATCAGTTTTTCGCGCTCTGCTCCGCTCAGTTTCTCGCCCGCACGCGGCAGGCGCGCTTCCTTCTTCTCTTCCTTGCGGCCGATGGCGATCAGATCCCGCACGTTCTTCCGTACCGTCACCGGTGTGATGCCGTGCTCCTCGTTGTACCGCTGCTGTATCCCGCGCCGGCGGGCAGTCTCGTCGATCGCCACCTGCATGGAACCCGTGATCCGGTCGGCATACATCACGACATGACCGTCCACATTCCGCGCAGCACGCCCGATCGTCTGGATCAGGGAGGTGTCCGAGCGCAGAAAACCGTCCTTATCCGCATCCAGAATCGCCACCAGCGATACCTCCGGGATATCCAGTCCCTCCCGCAGCAGGTTGATGCCCACCAGGACATCGTAGGTCCCCAGCCGCAGATCCCGCAGAATCTCCTGCCGTTCCATGGTCTCCACCTTGTGGTGAATGTATTTCACGCGGATCCCGTGTGTCGCAAGATATTCGGTCAGATCCTCCGCCATCTTGGTCGTCAGCGTCGTGACCAGAACCTTGCCTTCCGCAGCGACCGCCGCACGGATCTCTTCCAGCAGGTCGTCCACCTGGCCCGCCACCGGACGCACGCTGATCTCCGGATCGAGCAGTCCGGTCGGCCGTATGATCTGCTCTACCACCGCCGCCGAATGCTCCCGCTCATAGGCGCCCGGCGTCGCACTGACAAAGCAGACCTGACGGATCCGTGCCTCAAATTCGTCAAAATGCAGCGGGCGGTTATCGTACGCCGAAGGAAGCCGGAACCCGTACTCCACCAGATTCCGCTTGCGCGCCGTATCCCCGCCGCTCATGCCCCGCACCTGCGGAATTGTCACATGCGATTCGTCCACGAACAGCAGATAGTCCGGCGGAAAATAGTCCAGAAGCGTATACGGTGTGGATCCCGGCGGACGGCGGGAAAGCACACGCGAGTAGTTCTCGATGCCGGAGCAGAAACCCACCTCCCGCAGCATTTCCAGATCGTATTTTGTGCGCTCCTCGATCCGCTGCGCTTCGAGCAACCGGTTCTGCGACCGGAAATACGAAACACGCTCCCGCATCTCCGCTTCGATCTCCTGCAAGGCCGCCTCCCGCTTCTCATCGGATACAGCGTAATGCGTTGCCGGAAAGATCGCCGCATAATGCAGCGTACGGAGCAGCTCTCCCGTCAGCACATTCACTTCCGAAAGACGGTCGATCTCGTCCCCGAAAAATTCGACGCGGATCGCCCGCTCCGCCGAGGACGCAGGCAGGATCTCCACCGTATCTCCACGCACACGGAATTTATCGCGTGCCAGATTCATGTCGTTGCGTTCATACCGGTTGGAAAGCAGACGCGCAATCAGAAGCTCCCGGGTCATCGCCATGCCCGGGCGGAGCGCAATGGTCTGCGCCTCGTACTCCGACGGGTCGCCCAGACTGTATATGCAGGAAACCGATGCCACAATGATCACATCCCGCCGCTCAAAAAGCGCCGAGGTTGCGCTGTGGCGCAGCTTGTCAATCTCGTCGTTTACCAGCGCGTCTTTTTCAATGTACATATCCCGCCCGGGAATATAGGCTTCTGGCTGATAATAGTCGTAATAGGAAACAAAATACTCCACGGCGCTGTCCGGAAAAAAGCTCCGCATCTCCGAGCAGACCTGTGCCGCCAGGGTTTTGTTGGGCTCCAGGATCAACGTCGGACGGTTCAGGCCTGCAATCACATTGGCCATGGTGAAGGTCTTTCCGGATCCGGTGACGCCCAGGAGCGTCTGGGCACGCGCCCCCGCCGCAAAGCCTTCTGTCAGCGCGCGGATTGCCTCCGGCTGATCCCCGGTCGGCTGATATTCACTTTTCAGGACAAAGCGTCCCTCCTCTGCCGGACGTTGCAACGGCGTCACCTCCTGTCGTTCTGCAAAGCGGTACTCTTAGTATTGTAACACATTCAGGAAAAAATGTAAAGCGTTCCGGTGTATTTTCGGTGTGCTTGCAAGCGCAAAAAAGGATGCGGATCGCCCGGCCGTGCAGGGGGAGCACAAGGCAGGCCGGGATCCCGCCGCGGCAGGCACAGAAAGATACGGGAGCAGCGCCTGCAGCAAAGTGCGGGGAAGACGCGCTGCGGCGCGGGGCTGTCGGCCTTTTTGCAAAAAGGCCTGGCAAAAAACCTCTCTGCTGCGCTGCGGCGGGGCGGAAAAGAGAAAGCGCGCCGGGAGAATACACCGGCGCGTTTTCGGGTTTTACGGAACATACGGGTCCAGGTTTTTATCCGGAAGCAGGTCGAGGATCACCAGCTCACGCGGATTGAACAGGCGCGGAATGATCCGCCGCGTCCGGCAAAGCCCCCGGCTGACCAGCAGGCGGCCGTCATACAGGCCGGCCGTATACCGCGGAAAAAGGCCCTGCCCGGGCGCAAAAATCCCCCGACCGAAGAAGCACCACTGCCCTCCATGGGCATGCCCTGCAAGGATGATCTCAATCGGCGTTTGCCGGATATACCGGGGGTAATATTCCGGGTGATGGCAAAGCAGCACACGCACGCCCGGCGCAGCCGAAAAGGACGAGAGAAAGGTCGTATCCGGAGGAGGCGTCTGTGCGCTGCGTCTTTGCCGCTGCCCCGGCCGCCAACCCGAATCCAGCCCCCCGAGAGCAAGCTCGCCGTGCACGACAAAACGGTTGTTCAGAAGTTCCGCCCCCGTACGTGCGAGAGACGGCAGCAGGATCGCAGAATCAATCCTGCTCTCATGATTTCCGAGGGAAACATAGGTCGGATACCGCCGGGCACATTCCGCCGCAAAAGCGAGGCCCCGCGCCGTATGTCCCTCTCCGTCCACCAGATCTCCCGGCAGGGCTACCAGGTCCGGCTGCTCACGCTCCAGCCGACTCAATACTTCGTTGCCTGCTCCGTCGTGCAGGTCACTCACCAGGGCGATCCGGCAGGGACGTGTCAGCTTCTTCTGCCGCCCGGCATAATGCGTCGTCTGCATCTTTTCCCTCCCGGTCATCGACCTGCCATACCCGCAGGCAGTGCCGCATCCGCATAAAACGCAGCCCGGTCCACATGGTTTGTCAGCAGGTCGTTCGAGCGCAACAGGATCGGCGTATAGGAATTCCCCGCTACCAGAATGTGCTCGAGCAGCGGTACGCCTACCATGTCAAATGCTTCCCGGATCGAAGCCGTCGTGTGCAGATCTTCGCCGGACGGAATCGGAACGCCACCCGGATGGTTGTGTGCCAGTACGGCCATC
>CALWTT010000003.1 GCA_944384545.1 uncultured Clostridia bacterium
GCACGCAAGATATGCGGGGATATCCGCTCCCGCCGTTCGGCCCTCCGCTTCCAGCCTGCATATCTGCCCATGCCACGACCGATAGAACACAGAAAGATACGCCCACTTTGTAAAAAAGGAAGACCGACGACGTTTTCCCCGCGGCACCTTTCTTCGCGGCCCTCGTTGCACAGCAAAAAAGACGCAGTCCGTGTGTCGCGAACGCAAAAGTCATGCGCACCAGGAGCAAAGAAAATGCTGCACCGCCGGTCTCCGGCAGGAAGTGGCAGAACGGCGGGGTATACCCTCGCTCCGGCGACGGGCACGACATACAGAGCAGCCCCACTGCCCGCAGAATGCGCAGGCGTCATGCGCATTCACGACACACGGGCCGCAATTTTACACGTCCATCACAATTGGCAGAATCATCGGGCTTCGCTTGGTCTTCTGGAACAGGAACCGGCCCAGGTCGTCCTTCAATGCGTTCTTCAATTCCATCCAGTCGGTGCAGTTGTTGTCAAAGCAGCGTTGCAGGCTCTGCTGCGCAATACGCCGTGCCGCCACCATCATTTCTTCGGACTCCCGTACATACACAAAGCCGCGCGACACGACATCCGGCCCGGAAAGAATGGTCTTCTCGTCCAGTGCCACCGTTGCAACCACGACAATCAGGCCGTCCTGCGACAGGTGTCTGCGGTCACGCAGCACAATGGCGCCCACATCCCCGACGCCCGAGCCGTCCACCAGCACCTTACCGGAAGGTACGGTCCCGTTCCAGCGCGCGCCCTCCGCATCGATCTCCAACACCTGCCCGATCTCCCCGAGAAAAATCCGATCCGCCGGCATCCCCATATATTCGGCGATCTTCTTGTGCGCGAACAGGTGGCGCATTTCCCCATGGATCGGCATGAAATACTGCGGCCGTACCAGCGCATGCATCAGCTTCAGCTCCTCCGCGCAGGCATGGCCGGACGCATGCACATTGGCCGTTGTCGCATCCGAGACCACCTTGATCCCGCTCTTGATCAGCGCATTGATGATGCGATCCACAAACAGCTCATTGCCCGGGATCGCACTCGACGACAGCACCACCGTATCGCTGCTGCTCAGCCGGACACGGTCATGCGATCCGAACGCCATCCGGTAGAGTGCGCTCATCGGTTCGCCCTGGCTTCCGGTCGTGATCAGCGTGACCTGACCGGGGGAAAGACGGTTCATCTCCGCCGCATCAACGATCGTGCCCTTTGGCAGATTCAGGTACCCGAGCTCCACCGCCGCGCCGATCACGTTTTCCATACTCCGACCCATGATCGCCACGCGGCGCCCGTACCGGATCGAGCAGTCAATGATCTGCTGCACGCGGTGCACATTCGAGGAAAAGGTCGCCACCACCAGGCGCTGTCCCTCATTTTCCCGGAAAATCTGGTCCAGCGAACCGCCGACCCGCCGCTCCGACGGCGAAAAGCCCGGCCGCTCCGCATTGGTCGATTCGCACAGCATCAGCAGCACGCCTTGGTTCCCGATCTCACCGATCCGGGTCAGATCCATCATATTCCCGTCAATCGGTGTCACGTCCAGCTTGAAGTCGCCCGAGTGGAACACCACACCGAGCGGCGTATGGATCGCCAGCGCACAGGCGTCGGCAATCGAGTGATTTACATGAATGAACTCCACACCCAGCAGGCCAAGCTGCACATAGTCCCCCGCCTCTACCGTGATCAGACGCGGCGTGGATGGCAGGCGGTGCTCGCTCAGCTTGTTCCGGATGATCCCCAGCGTCAGGCGGGTTCCGTATATCGGTGGGTTGATGCTGCGCAGCACATAGGGGATGGCTCCGATATGGTCCTCGTGACCGTGGGTAATCAGGATCCCGCGCAGGCGCGAGGCATTCTTTTCCAGATAGGAGATATCCGGAATCACATAATCCACACCCAGCATATCCTCATCCGGAAAGGCAAACCCGCAATCCACAAGGATCATGTCGTTGCCGTATTCGATCACGGTCATGTTTTTTCCGATTTCCATAAGGCCGCCGAGCGGTATAATCCGCAGCTTTCCGTCGGCCTTTGCCTTGGAAGCCGGGACACGGCGGTTACCGGGAAGCAGTCCCGGCACCTGATCACGACGGACCGGGCGGGATTGGCCCTGTCCGCTCTCCGGTTCCGGAAGCGACGGCGACGCGGCAAGTGCCTTTACCGTACGCCGGCGGGAAAGGCCGGACAAAGGATCGGCTCTGCGCCCCGGCCGCGTGGCCGTTTTTGCCGCGGACGGTCTGGCTGTCGCTCCTCGGTTCGCCGCGGCACCGTCTGCACGAGCGCCGGGCGCGGCGCTCCCCGATCCTTTGGTCTCCGCTCGGTTCGACGTGCTTTCGGGCATTTTGGACCCAGCGCCCGATGTCTTTGCTATGCGCGCTCCGCGCGTCCTTTCATTTCTGTGTCCGTTTTTACCCGACGCAGCCGGGCGGCCGTCGGCACTCTGCTTTCCGTTCTCGGAAAGTGCCGCCGCTTCCGCACCGGACGCAGCCGTGCTGCCCGGCAATTTTTCCTGCCGCGCAGGGCGGTGATAGCGTTTCTGATTCTTTGGTGGATTGTTCTTCGGCGGATGGTTCTTCGGTGCGCCGCCGGGCTCTTTTTCTTCGCTCATAGATATCCTCACGCCCGGAAAATGGCAAAAAAATCCCCTTGGTCTCCGGGCGCTGAAAAAATCCAGTAACGTCCAGGGGGATTTATGAAGCGTCCGGCAGGACCGGCAAAACATCGTCCTTTGCCGTGCAACGGGCGCACATACACGAAAGCGGCTGTTGACAGCCTTTATGGAATATTATACACCAATTCGCGGTAAAATACAAGTTGAAAAATGCGTTTTTGGAAAAAAACCGTTTTTTGCACAAGGGGTTGGCGGAAACGACAAAGGCGGCGCGTAAGGACTTGCAAAGAGCGGCGGTGGGATCCGAGCGCGAGGGGTGGATCCATAGACGCGGGGCGCAACCTCCGAAGGAGCAGCGCGAGGCGATGCTATACAGAGCGCTGCGGCGCAGGGCTGGCGGCCTTTTTGCAAAAAGGCCTGGCGAAAAACCTGCAAAAGCCGCGCGGCGGGGAGGCAGTGCAGGCGGTCGGCAGCCTGTACGACCCGCGCCCGGCGCCCCGCCCGTTCCGGCGCCGGACGCGGGAACGCGCTGCCGTGTGTTGCAAAAGGCAGGACGGGTTGTACTGCAAAAGACGGTGC
>CALWTT010000004.1 GCA_944384545.1 uncultured Clostridia bacterium
GTATGTGAACAACTGAACCGGGCAGAAAAGAGCACGGCCACCGGCGTTTCCTGTCGGGCGGACAGCGAAGTTCCGGAAGCACAGACCGAAGAAGCGAAAAAGAAAGAAAAAAGGACAAGGCACAAGAAAAAGAGCCGTATGGGCTCTTTTTTGATGGAAAGCACATCGTGTCCCGCGGCACGGGTGCGGGTCGGGAGAACGGGACCCTGTGTGCGCCCTGAGAAAGAATGTCCCCTGTGTGGAGGACCGGAAGAACGGGGGCGTGTGTGCCCTGGAGAAGGTCGTGCCTCGTGTGGAGAACGTGAGAACAGAGCCGTGTGTGCTCTGGGAAAGGCCACGCCCGTGCGGAGAGCAGGGAACAGACCCGTGCGCGCTCCGGGAAAGGCTGTACCTCGTGTGGAGAACGTGAGAACAGAGCCGAGTGTGCTCTTGGAAAGGCCACGCCCGTGCGGAGAGTAGGGGAACAGACCCGTACGCGCTCCGGGAAAGGCTGTGCCTCGTGTGGAGAACGTGAGAACAGAGCCGAGTGTGCTCTGGGAAAGGCCACGCCCGTGCGGAGAACTGGAAAAAAGAGGCACCTGGGAAAGCATCCGGCGCGGAAGGCCGGAAAAAGTGCCGTGCCGAAGAGAAAGGCCGGTGCGCGGGATGGACACGGAATGATCTGTTTATACCGTTCCCCGTTTGGCAGGAAGCACCGGTGCACGGGATGGATCAGGGCCGTCGCAGTCCCTTGGGATAGAGATTTTTGGCTTGCCCCTCTACTACCCGGATTCCACCGAGTGGCGCCCCCTCGAGCAGGACGGCGGCATACCCGTCTGTAAGCTCCGGTGCGGGGAAGGTGTCGCCATGCAGATAGGCTGCAAGGCGTACATCCTCGCGATCCAGGGATAGACGGCGGCAAAAATCAGACCCGTATGTCGTGAAAAAGCGATGATGGGGTACAAGACGCTTTCCACGCAGCTCGCCGACCGTACATCCGGCGGCATAGACGCCGTGCGGGGGGAGAGGAAATCCGTCAGGAGGCAGCACCGGCACCCCCCGCCAACTGCGGAGCCGTTTTGCATATTCTTCGCCGTGCAGACAATTTTCGCGCAGAAATGCCTCTACTGCCGCTGTTTCGGTCGGCTTCAGGGACAGGAAGGCGTCACGATAGGTGACCGTCCCCGGTGGGTCTCCGTCCTCCTCCCGGCGCAGCAATGCGATATATTGTCCCTCTCCCGGCGCAATATGCGGATAGAACCGCCGTGTGCGTGTAAGATCCGCTTTACAGCCGGGGAAGGCAATGCCCGGAACGGTGGCCTCTGCCAGGGCATCCGAGACCCGGCAGAGCCGGAAGGTGGGATGCGCGATAAGAAAAGCATCGATCTGCGCCTCGTTTTCTTCGAGAGAAAAGGTGCAGGTGGAATAGAGCAGGGTGCCGCCGGGGCGGAGCATGTCCGCGGCATACGAGAGCAACTCGCCTTGCAGTGCAGCACATCGGCGGACCTTTTCTTCGCTCCAGTCCTCTATAGCCTCCGGATTTTTTCGGAACATTCCCTCACCCGAGCAGGGGGCGTCGACCAGAACAAAGTCAAAAAAAGCAGGAAACCAGCCGGCCAGTACGGCCGGTTCCGTGCAGGTCACAAGGGTATTGGCGAGGCCGAGTCGCTCGGTATTGCTGACCAGCTGGCGCGCGCGGGGTGGAAGACAGTCGTTGGAGACCAGACAACCGTCCGCTCCGATGGCGGCAGCAATCTGTGCAGTCTTGCCGCCAGGCGCCGCGCAGAGATCGAGTGCGCGGATGCCGCGCGGGAGGGAGAGCGCACAGAGCGTGCTCATGGCGCCGGGATCCTGCGAGTAGAGGATGCCGGCGTGGTGAAAGGGATGGTGACCGAGCTTTTCGACCGAATGGTAGAAGCCGTCGGGCGTATAGGGGATCGGACGCACGGGAAAGGGAGGACGGCTGCGGAAGGCGTCGGGATCCGCCTTGACGGGATTGACGCGACAGCCGCGGCAGGGCGGCTCTTCGGTCATGGCGTGCAAAAAGGCCGGAAAATCCGGACCGAGCAAGGTATGCATGCGCGAAAGAAAAGCGGACGGAAGCATGGAAAGGTCCTCCCCGAAAATCATATGGACAACAAGCATTGTAGCACAGGCGCGGCAGAAATGCAAGGGAGGGAATAAAGGTGTGCGTAGCCGGGCATACTGAAAGCGGGGTGAAAAACATGAAAGCAAATGAACCAGAAAAACGTCCGGCCTGTTCTCTGCCGGGTGCGGAGAAAAAGCGGGGGGCAGGACTCGGTTTCCCTGCGCAGACCGATCCGGTGCATCCGCCGGTCAGCGACCCGCCGGTGCCGAACCGGGCGCGGACCGAGATGCGGACCGAATTTCCGCCGGAAATTCCGGGCGATACGCCTCCTGCTATCGAGATCCCGGAAGAAATATAAGGATCCGTGTGTCCCGGAATAGGAAAAAGGCCCTTCCGCCCGATCGGGCGGAAGGGCCTTTTTTGTTGCATTGCACCGTTGTACGGAAGCAGCATGGCGTCCCGCGGATGTGCAGCAGGAGAGACGGTTTGCAGCACACGGGTGCGCAAGGCAGAAGAGAGGGATGCGGCCCCGGGACAAATGGAAGCACCCCGTCCGTCTTGAACGATAAAGATGCGCGCAAGGGATGCCATGTCTGCCCTGGATCGGAGGGACATCGCCGTACCGCGGGGAGCGCCGGGGAAGCGCCCTTCTCCGGCGGGCAGGATGCTTACCGCTTTTCGAACATTTCCACCTTGTCGGAAATGCCGGCCCCCCACTCGTCGGCATCTGTGATATGCAGGAGCATACGGATATCCACGCGCTCGCCGTCGGCGACGGAAAAGTCGCGCGTGAGGAAGACGCCATTGGTGTATTGGGAGGTGCGTGCGATTTCCACGCCGTTGGCATAGATCTCCGCAGCATCGAAGCGGGCATATGCGAAACGGAGGAAATAGTGTCCGGCTTCACGGATTCTGGGCGTTGCGCGATAGATCCGCCATCCGTTCCGGAAATCCTTCTGATGGCAGCTGACCGCAATGTGTACCGGAGTAAAGGAGTTCATATCGTTGTCGGCGATCGGGATCAGCGGATCCGGCTTTGCATCGGTAACAGGGGACATGGTGAGCCCGTCAGAGATCAGGTAATTGGTAGTGACGACGGGGCAAAGCGGCGCAGGAACATCGATCACCGAGAGAGAAAGCGAAGCCTCTTCCAGTCCGTCGGCAGCAGCGCGGAAGAGAAGCTGCTTTGCCCCGCGTCTGGCAGTGACAAGTGCCTGACAGTAGCCGCAGTACAGATGACGCTGGGGCAGCACATCGGATTCGTGGCTGTTGGGGTCGCCGTTGCCGACGCCGCGGACATAGCCGTCTCCCTCGACCGAGAAGCGGAGCAAATCCGATGCGGTGGGTACGGGGATCCCGTTGCGATCGACGGCGCAGAGGTTAAGGACGACGGTATCCTGCCCGTCGTTCTGTATTTCGGTCCGGTCGGGCAGAATCCGGATGGCAACCGGCTTTCCTGCGGTACGCCGTTCATCTTTTGCCACGCATTTCTGCTTCCGATACCCCTTGGCAAGCAGACGTCCGGGCTTGAATTCCACCTGCCATTCCGGCGGCGCGCAGGGGTCGGCCGGCTTGCGTCCGAGAGAGCGCGCGCCGAGGAACAGCTCCACCTCGTCGCAGTTGCTGACCGCCATCACCCGCACCGTATCCCCCGGCTTCCAGTTCCAGTGCGGGAGCAGATGGACCATGGGCTTGTCGGTAAAGCAGGCCTGATGGAAGTAGAAGGCATCCTTTGGAAAGCCGCAGGTGTCGAGAATGCCGAACTGAGAGGACACCGACGGCCATGTAAAGGGCGTGGGTTCTCCGCGGTAGTCAAAGCCCGTCCAGACGAAGATGCCGGCGAAATAGTCGTGACTGCGTGTAAATTCCCAGGTTTTACGGATGCTCTGGCCCCAGGGAACGACCTCTTCATCGTAGTTGGCGAGAACCTGAGCGCCCTCGCGGTCAGAGCGGTAGCAGCCGCGCGTGGTGACAGCACTGTTGTTCTCGGAGCCGATAACGGGCAGGTTCGGGTGTTTTTCATGCATGGCGGGGATACCGTCGATGTTGTAATTGATGCCGACAATGTCCATTTCGAGGCCGGCCCCTTCCATATTGCCGTTGATGGCGCCGGTCAGGAGGCGGGAGTCGTCGAGTTTGCGCACCCTGCTTTTCATGCGTCGGTAAATACGTGCACCTTCTTCGGTATTCTGCAACGGCTCCTCATTGAAAAGCGACCAGAAAGCGACGCAGGGATGATTGCGGTCCCGCCGGACCATGATGTCCAGATAGTCGAGCACCTCCTCGCGGGATTCAAAGCGGCGGTTTTCGTCCATGACGATGAGGCCGAGCGCATCGCAGGCGTCCAGGACTTCCTTGGCCGGCAGGTTGTGGGAACAGCGATAGGCATTGCTTCCCATTTCTTTGAGCCGGCGGATGCGGTAGTACTGCACCGCGTCCGGGATGGCGACGCCGACACCGGCGTGATCCTGGTGATTGCAGGTGCCCTTGAGCTTGAGGGGGCGGCCGTTGAGGAGAAAGCCGCGCTCCGGATCGGCCGCAATGGTACGGAATCCGATCCGCTCCTCGGCCTCGTCGGTGACAATTCCGTCGCGCAGAACCGAGACCCGCAGGGTATAGAGCTTGGGACAGTCGACATCCCAGCGGACCGGACGGCTGACCGAAAGCTTTTGCATTACGGCAGTTTTTCCGTCTGCCTCACAGACAAATTCACGCGAGTCGCATTCGCAGATTTTCCGGTCGCCGTCATACAGGGCAGCGCGGACACTGGCGCGGACCGCTTCATAGTAGCTGTTTTCGACAGTGGTTTCTACGTCTACCGTCCAGCTGTTCCGTGTACCGGGGCGGAGCACAGGCTTGCCGAAGATGCCGTTGTGGGCAATATGCAGCTTATCCTTGACATAGAGGCGGACATGGCGGTAGATACCGGCGCCCTCGTACCACCAGCCCTCGGTTTCAAACCCCTTGATGTACACCGCGAGGGTGTTCGGATTCCCGTCGCAGCAGGCGCGGTCGGTAATGTCGAAGACGGTTTCGGTATAGGCGCTGAAGGAGCGTGCCATGAGCGATCCGTTGAAATAGAAATCGGCATGGACGGCAGTACCTTCAAAGCAGAGGAAAAGCTCTTTGTCGGCAAAGGAGGGGTCCAGAAGGAAGGTTTTGCGGTACCAGGCATTGTCGCGTGTACGGTAGCCATGCGAAAGGAGATTTTCGGGTGAGAAATCGCTTTCGGAGAAATAGTCGTGCGGCAGATCGACCAGGCGCCAGTTGCTGTCGTGATAGGACTTTGCTCCGCCGCCGATGACGGCACCGGATTTGCAGGTGGTGTAGGAGTTGGCGTGGCTGTTGGCGGACTCATCGGCAAGATCGCCGCGATGGAAGCGCCAGTCGAAGTCCATAGTAAGAACCGTGCGTGCCATAAGTTTATCCTTTCTGATTTGTATGGGCATGATATGTTTTCCGGGAGGGGACGGAACGCCTTGCCCGGGATTTTTCCGGCCGGCCGTTTGGCAAAGCGCCGGGGCGGCCGGAAAGAAGGGGAAGCAGGAAAACAACAAAAGGGGACCCGTAATATGGAGGAGACGGTTATGCTTCCCGCTCGCGCAGAACGCGGAAGGCCTCGTCGGCGACCTCGATCGTTTCGCGGATATCGGCATCGGTCATGGCCGCGTTGATGAAGTGGTTGTGGTGGTTGGTAAAAAAGACGCCGCGCCGGACGCATTCGGCGATAAAGGCCTGATGGGTCCGGAGACTGGGATCGTCGGCAATCCGCAGATAGGGGAGCGCAAGGGCGCCGGTTACATGCAGATCGTATCCGTATTTGCGTGCGGTTTCTATCAGTCCGTCCCGGAGCTTTTTGCCGGTTTCGTTGAGGGAGGCGGGAATGTTCAGACGCTTCATTTTCTGAATGCAGGCGATCCCGGCGGCAAAGGGGACGGCCGAGAGCCAGTAGCTTCCGGTATAGGAGAGCGAGGAAGCGGTGTTTTTCAGGAAATCCTTTCCGCACAGAGCGGAGACATTGTAGCCGTTGGCCAGTGCCTTGCAGAAGCAGATCAGATCGGCTTCAAAGCCGAAATAGTGGTCGGAGCCCTGCAGATCCAGACGGAATCCGGCACGGACATCGTCGATGACGAGCACGGTTCCGTTTTCGGAGCAGAGATGGCGGACCTTTTGCCAGAATCCCTCGGCCGGCATGACATTGTCGGCAAAGTTGCCGTGCATGTAGGGCTGGGAGATGACGGCGGCAATCTGCCCCGGGTAACGGCGAAAGGTTTCTTCGAGTGCGTCAGCGTCGTTCCAGTCGAGGTAGATGTTGTGGGCGACATCCTCCTCGATGATTCCGGCATAATCGAGCTTCTGGGTCCAGGGGGAAACGCCGTGATAATAGCCCTTGAAGAACACGATTTTTTTCCGCCGGGTATAGGCGCGTGCGAGCATAACGGCCATGGAGGTGACATCGTTTCCGTTTTTGGCAAAGAAGGCCCAGTCGGCAGAGGCGACGGTATCTACGAGCAATTCGGCAAAATCGATCATGACGGTGGAGGGGGAGGTGGTACAGTCACCGAGGGCACGCTGCCGTGCCGCGGCCTCTTCCACATCGGGATCGCCGTAGCCGAGAATATTGGGGCCGTAGGCGCACATGTAGTCGATGAAGCGGTTTCCGTCCAGATCATAGAAGTAGGTCCCCTCCGCGCGGGAGGAGAAGAGAGGGAAGGCCTCTACGGGGACAAAGCAACCCTCGGCGGGACCGAGATGTCCGTACACGCCGGAAGGAATGACCCGCGCGGCGCGGAGAAAGGCCTCGCGGCTTTTCGGATATTCATAACAGGCTTTCATAGGATCCTCCGTTTCTTATCAGGCGAGGTAACAGGCGACACGGTCCAGAATGCGGTTCAGGTTGTCGATCTGGGAGATCATACCACCGATCCGGATCTGCCCGAGTCCGACGCAGACGACGGCGTTGACCTGACCGTCGAAGAGCGCCCGCGCGGTTTTCATATCCGGGAAGCGCATATAGGAGAGACAGTCCTTTTCCTGCGCGTCACAGACGGCAAGGCGATGCTGCTGCGCAGAGAGCGCGACATGGGGACCGTTATCGATTCCGACAAAAATATTTCCGTCCACGATGTATCCGGCGCTGACGCGGCTGACAGGATCGTGGTTGGCGAGCTGTGCGACGGCGCCGGCGATGACCTGGAGCATGAGGGTAGTGCTGCGGTCGAAGAAGACCGGATCCGAAAGATCCTCGGGCGTGGCGCGGAGATAGCGCGTGAGGATCCCGGTCAGCGGCATGAACTTCCGGAGCAGGAAGCCGATGCGGGTGAATCCGCGGGAGGGAATGGGTGTGACGGTGCCGTCGATCATGCCGTTGAATTTTTCGGGAGAGGAGAAGGGAAGCCGGATGCTGGCACCTTGGACGCCGTCGCGGAGTGTACAGGTGCCATCTGAAAAGACCAGAGTGGCCGCGGGGCCGCCGCGGACCGAAAATCCGACGGAAACCTTCTCGTTGCGGATAAGCGCGGCGGCCTGTTCGTCCAGCCGGCAGAGCAGGGGGATGGCGCCGAGGATGGCATACATGTTGACATAGGCAAGAGCGGTCGGGTCTTTCATAGAAACTCCTTTACAAAGAGAATTTTGGGGGGGGGGAATGGTTGTTGCAGAAAGCAAGGGAAAAGAAGCGTGCGTAAGCGATTGATTTCATTATAGCAGAATCAGACAGGAGAATCAACCGTGTTTTCGGGATCCGAATCCTCCTTACCGGAATCCTCTTCCATGGCGCGGACCGAGCGTGCATACTCGCTGGGCGACATCCCGGTGACGGTGCGGAACTGGCGGGAGAAATAGTGGATGCTTTCATAGCCGAGAAGATCGGAAATCTGGGAAAGATTGTAGTTGCCCTCGCGGATGAGAACCTTGGCCGCATCGGTCTTCCGGCGGATGAAATAGGAGAGAGCTCCGCCGCCGGTACGGCTGCGGAAGAGTGCTTTGATGGTGGACTCACTGACACCGGCCCGATGTGAAAGATCGGCGAGCGAGAGACGGCGGCCGATATTTTCCTGCATGAAGTTGCACAGCAGCGTAAAGAGATCGCCGCTTTCGCGATGGCGCAGGACCGAAACCGGCCTTGTGTTTTCCTCGCGCAGGAGAAGGATGAGCAGCTCTTCCAGATAGGTGAGGATGAGCTGTTCGGCACCGGGAGGAACAACGGCGGGGTGCTTTTTCTGCATATGTTTGGTACGGGGATCGCCGAGCGGGGTGACGAAGACGCTTTCGCTTTCGCGGAGGATGGCGGAGATGAGCGCACGGCCGCGGTTGCCGGGCCGCATATGCCGCCCGCGGAAAGATTCCATGAGAGGAGAGCGGGAAGCAAAGGAGAGCACAACGAGATTGGGCGCTACAACGCCGTTTGCACGGAGGGTATGCCATTCGTTGGGCGGATGAAAGAGGATTTCGCCGCGCCCGAGCGTGATATTTTCGGTCCCAGCCGTGGCGATGACCTCGCCGCGGTCCACATATACGCATTCCCAGAAATCGTGTGCTTCGCCGGCATAGCGGTAATGCTTCGTATACTCAAAATAATGAACGGTATAGATACAGTCGACCTGGATCTGCCGATGCAGATCGGCGGGAAGATAGGGGGCGTCCTGCATGAAAACCTCCTGACCGCGCAGTATGCGGAATGGATGGGAAAAGAGTACGGGACCATTATAGCACAGCTGGCGGAAAATGTAAACTATTTGCCGGATTCTGTCAATACATTTCAGGAAGGGGCGACTATAATGAGGACAAAGAGGGATCCCGTAAATTCGCAGAAAGGGTTGCAAATTACCGCCTATTCGGATATAATAAGGCGTAGAAAAGCGCCGCAGACAACCGCAGACGGAAAAGACTCCGAAAGGTAATTTGCATATGGACAGGATTTTGAGCGAACTGGTGAAGAATTTCCGGATGGAGCTGGACGATACGAACGAGGTGCCGTACGGCAACGGTCACATCAATGAGACCTATGTGGTGGGTCATAAGAAGCGATACATATTGCAGAAGATCAACACGAATGTGTTCCGGGATCCTGAGGCGGTGATGCGGAACATTGAGGCGGTCACGGCGCATCTGCGCCGTCGTGTGGCGGAGGAAGGCGGGGATCCGGACAGCGCCACGCTGACGATTGTGCCGACAACAGACGGGCGCTCCTTCTATCGCGCGTCGGACGGTGCTTATTACCGTGCCTACCTGTTTATTGAGAATGCGGTCTGTTACGATCAGGTGGAGAATGTGGAGCAGCTTTACCATGCGGCGCGCGCCTTCGGACGGTTCCAGAAGCGGCTTGCGGACTTTCCGGCGGACTCGCTTGCGGAGGTAATCCCGCATTTCCACGACACACGGGACCGGTTTCGCCAGCTGCAGGAGGCCATAAAGGCCGACCGTGCGGGGCGTGTATCCGAGGTGCTGCCCGAGATCGCCTTTGCGATGGAACGGGAAGGGGATACAGGCGTGGTGCTGGATGCGATAGCGGACGGGAGCGTGCCGCTGCGTGTCACGCACAACGACACCAAGCTGAACAATGTCATGCTGGACACAAAGACCGGAGAGGGCGTGTGCGTCATTGACTTAGACACCGTGATGCCCGGCTCATTGCTGTACGATTACGGGGATGCGCTCCGGTTCGGCGCCAGCTCCGGGGCGGAGGATGAGCCGGATCTGACGAAAATTTTCTTTCGTCTGGACTGCTATGAGGCCTTTACGCGCGGCTTTGTCGAGGAGTTGGGAGATACACTGACGGCAAAGGAGAAGGCGCTGCTGCCGTTTTCGGTCCGGCTGATGACCTACGAATGCGGGATTCGCTTTCTGACCGATTATCTGAATGGGGATACCTATTTCCGGATTCACCGTCCGCGGCAGAATCTTGACCGTTGCCGGACACAGTTCCGGCTGGTCTCGGATATGGAGGCGAAGGTCGGGCAGATGACAGAGATTCTGCATCGGTATATCTGAAGTTATTGAATTGGATCTGTCGGATTATCCGATAAAATTTGTGCGGGACAGCGCATGCGGAGAGGAGCGTCGTATGGAAAAAATACGGGTAGGTCTGATCGGACTGGGATCTCGTGGACAGGGGATTTTGCAACCGGTTCTGTTGGAGAACCGGGAAAAAGTCGAGATCGCTGCGGTGTGCGATTTGTATGAGGACCGGTGCGCGGCGGCGGTGAAAACCGTGACCGATGCAGGGCGGCC
>CALWTT010000005.1 GCA_944384545.1 uncultured Clostridia bacterium
TTCCGGAGCAGGGAGTCTTGTCGCTTACTGTATCGGTATTACCGATATTGATCCATTGCAGTATAACCTTCTTTTTGAGCGGTTTTTGAATCCGGAACGGGTATCGCTTCCGGATTTTGACATTGATTTCTGTTATGACCGGCGCGGTGAGGTGATCGAATATGTACGCGAGCGGTACGGCGCAGATCATGTGGCGCAGATTGTGACGTTTGGTCGCATGGCGGCGCGCGGAGCGGTGCGGGACGTAGGACGTGCGCTCGGTATGCCGTACAGCGAAGTAGATGCGGTGGCGCGGCTGATTCCGCACGGACCGAATGTGACGATACGCGAAGCGATGAATCGGCGAGAACTTCGTGCGCTGTGCGAGGGTTCTTCGGAGGTGCGGCGCCTGATCGATACGGCCATGGCACTGGAGGGGATGCCGCGTCATGCATCTACGCATGCGGCCGGCATTGTGATTACCGAACAGCCGGTTTCTTACTATGTACCGCTTTCGGTCAATGGGGATACCGTTGTCACACAGTACGATATGGATACCGACGCGGCGCTTGGGCTTGTCAAATTTGATTTTCTTGGCTTGCGGTATCTGACGATCATTGCGGATGCCGAACGGGAGATCCGGCGGACCGAACCGGATTTTTTGGTTTCTTCGCTCCCCACCGATGACCGCGCTACCTATTCACTGCTGTCATCGGGCGCAACAGACGGTATTTTTCAGCTGGAATCGGCAGGTATGCGACAGCTTCTGATGCAGATGAAGCCCCGCAATCTTGAGGACATTATCGCGGCGATCGCTTTGTATCGTCCTGGGCCGATGGATTCGATCCCGCGCTATATTGCGTGCAGGAACGGAGAGGAGCAGGTGCATTATGCACACCCGGCATTGGCCGACATACTCGGTGTGACAAACGGATGTATTGTGTACCAGGAACAGGTGATGCAGATCTGCCGTGAGCTTGCAGGGTACAGCTTTGCACATGCAGATGTGGTGCGTCGCGCCATGGCGAAAAAGAAGCCGGAGGTGATGGAGGCAGAGCGAGCCCTTTTCGAGGCGGGAGCGCAGGAGCGCGGAATCCCGCCGGAGATTGCGTCGGAAATTTTTGATGAGATGGTGAGCTTTGCCAGCTATGCGTTCAACAAAAGTCATGCGGCGGCCTATGCGCTGACCTGTTACCGTACAGCGTATTTGAAAGCGCATTATCCGGCGGCTTATATGGCGGCGTTGATGACGTCGGTATTCGGGGACAGTATCAAGCTTGGGGAATATATTTCCGAGTGCCAGCGAAAGGGGATTGCCGTTCTTTCGCCGGACATCAACGAAAGTGACCTGCATTTTACCGTGGCAGGAGATCATATCCGTTTCGGTCTGCTTGCTTTGCGCGGGGTGGGACGTCAGTTTATCGAGCAGATATTGACGGAGCGGAAGAAAGGTGCATTTACGGGTCTGCAGGATTTTATCGAAAGAATGTCGGTCGGAGATATGAACCGGCGACAGGTGGAAGCACTGATCAAGAGTGGTGCCTTTGACCGCCTGGGTGTATTTCGTAGCCGTCTGCTTTCTTCCTATGAAAAAATCATGGACGCGGCGATTGCCAGAAGCCGTTCCAACCTCACAGGGCAATTGGATCTTTTCGGTACGTCGGATGAGAAGGCGGCGCCGTATCCATACCCGGAGTTGCCGGAATTCAGTAAGCGGGAGAAAATGTTGCTGGAAAAGGAAAGCACGGGGATGTCTTTTTCCGGTCATCTGCTGGACGAATACGAAGGGCATATTGCATGCCTGCCGCACGAATCGGTTGCCGACATTCTGCGCACCTATGACCGTTCTGCCGGCATTTCGGATAAATATGCGGACAAACAAAAGCTGGCGGTGGTGGGCATCATCACGCGCCGTGTGAATAAGAATACACGGGGCGGAGGTGGCATGGCATTTCTGACGCTGGAGGACCGGTATGCCTCTATGGAGCTGGTAGCTTTTCCGAAAGTGCTGGAAAGCAGCGGAGAAATTCTCACGCAGGACCGTGCCATATGGGCGGAAGGGACATTGTCGCTGCGGGAGGATGAAGATCCGAAGCTGTTGCTGAACCGTGTGTTGCCTTTACAGCGCAATGCGGATCCGGTTCCGGATCCGGATGGTCGTGGAAAAAAAGAACTGCGCCTGTATCTGAAACTGCCTGCATTGGAAGGCGAACTCTGCCGTCAGATTCTGGAGCTGGCGCAGGCATTTCCGGGGTCGATGCCGCTGATTCTCTACGGAACCGACAAGCGTCGGTATGTAACCCCGGGCGATATTCGTGTAGCGGCGGACGAGGCGTTTCTTGCCCGGCTGCGCGCATTGCTGGGGGACGGGAATGTTGTTGTGTGCTGACTGCGCCTGCAAGATGTGGCCGCCGGTTTTGTCGTTGCGGGGAAAAGTTTTACGGTTTCTTCCGAAAAACGACACGGATATCGATTGACAGGCCGGGGAAACTACTGTATAATAATGGGTAAGCTGCATGAGAGGATTGCCGTTGCACGGAGCTTCGGCAGCTTCGGATTTTTTGCGGTGAAGCGAAGAGAGATTATATGCGATAGGGAAGAATGCCGGCGCAACCGGCATGAATGCGTGGTGATAGGATGCAGATGTGTTCAAGATGCCACCAGCGGATTGCGGTGGTTTTTATTTCAAGATTGGAGGACGGAAAGCCGGTCAATGAGGGGATCTGTCTGAAATGTGCGCGTGAACTCGGGATCAAGCCGGTCAATGACATGCTGGACAAAATGGGGATCAGCGAGGAAGATTTTGACCGTATGAGCACCGACATCGGAAATATGCTGGAGAATCTGGGGGAGAATCTGCCCTCTTCGTTGGATGCGGAGACGGGAGAGGACGGCGGTGCGCCGGCCATAGAGCTCCCGAAAATTTTTCAGCAGGCGGAGGGCGGTACGCCGGCCCGGAAGGAAAGCCGTCCGGATGATCGCAACCGCAATGCCGATCCCAAAAAGGCGCAGACAAAGCGCAAATACCTGACAACCTATTGTCAGAATCTGACGGCGCGCGCGTCGGAGGGAAAGCTGGATCGGATCGTAGGGCGTGACCGCGAGTTATCGCGGGTCATACAGATCCTGTGTCGTCGTCAGAAGAACAACCCCTGCCTGATCGGAGAACCCGGCGTCGGAAAGACTGCCATTGCGGAGGCGCTGGCGCAGCGGATTGCGTCGGGTGATGTTCCGTATCGCCTTGCCAATTGCGAGGTATATCTGGTAGATCTGACGGCACTTGTGGCAGGCACACAGTTCCGCGGTCAGTTTGAATCCCGTGTGCTGGGATTGCTGAATGAGGTCAAGGAAGCCGGGAATATTATTCTGGTTATTGACGAAGTACACAATATTGTCGGAGCAGGGGAAGGCGAAGGGAGCATGAATGCCGCAAACATGCTCAAGCCCGCACTCTCGCGCGGCGAGGTGCAGGTCATCGGCGCGACGACACTGAAAGAATACCGGCGGTATATTGAAAAGGATACGGCGCTGGAACGCCGGTTCCAGCCGGTCATGGTGGGAGAGCCATCCATAGAGGACAGCATTCGGATCCTGACGGGAATCAAGGACTACTATGAAAAATATCACGGGATCCGGATCCCGGACGGCGTGTTGCGGAGTGCGGTTCTGCTTTCCGAACGGTATATTACCGACCGGTATCTTCCCGATAAGGCGATCGATCTGCTGGATGAGGCATCGGCGCATGTTTCACTTTCCTCGGCTGTGCTGAATGAGAAGCGGCGGAATGAGGAAGAGCTGCGAAAGCTCGGCGAAGAGAAAACGGCGGCGGAAGCGTTGCCCGACGATGAGGCGAATGAGGAAAAATACCGCCGTCTTGCGGATATCAAGGTCCGGGAATTACAGCTGCTGGAAAAGCAGGCGCAGCTGGAAGAATCGGTTTCCCGGGTGGAACTGACGGTAGGCGATCTTGCCGATGTGATTGAGATCTGGACGGGCGTTCCGGCCAGCACGATCAAGGCGGACGAATTTGCGCGCCTGGATGCATTGGAAGGCCGTCTGCTGCAACACATTGTCGGACAGGATCAGGCGGTTTCTGCGGTGGTCCGTGCGATCAAGCGCAATCGCGCAGGCGTATCGGCGCACCGCGCACCGGTATCCTTCATTTTTGCGGGGCCGACCGGTGTGGGAAAAACCGAGCTGGTCAAGGTTCTGGCAGCGGATCTGTTCCATCAGCCGGAAACGCTGATCCGTCTGGATATGTCGGAGTTTATGGAGAAGCATTCGGTATCCAAAATCATTGGTGCACCGCCCGGCTATGTCGGATATGATGAGGCCGGCCAGCTGACCGAAAAGATCCGGCGCCGCCCGTATTCCGTGGTTCTCTTTGACGAGATAGAAAAAGCGCATCCGGATGTGCTGAATATCCTTTTGCAGATTCTGGACGAGGGAAAATTGACCGATGCGCAGGGGCGCGTTGTCAGTTTTGAAAATACGCTGATTGTCATGACGACCAATGCGGGTGCGAACGGTGGCGGTGCCGTTTCCGGCTTCTCCCCACAGGAGGAGGCGAAGACCGACCAGGCGAGAACCGAGCGTGCACTTGCTTCCTTCCTGCGGCCGGAGTTTATCAACCGGGTGGATGAGATTATCACCTTCCGGCATCTGAGCCGGGAGGATTTTGAAAAAATTGCGGTGATCATGCTGGAAAAGCTGCGCGATGCTGTTGCAGAACGCGGAATTGCGCTGCAGTATACAGACGATGCGGTGAAACGGATTGCGGAGGATTCCTTCTCGTATAAATACGGCGCACGCAGCATGCGCCGGTATATACAAACCGAGGTGGAGGACGCACTCGCGGAAGAGGTCATCCGGCATTACGATTCTCCCGTGACAGAAGCAGAGCTCGTTCTGGAGGACGGGAAGCTGAAGATTCACTGCACCTGAAGCAAAGTGAAAAGACGGGATGAAAACAAAAAGCCCGAAAAGAGAGGAACAAAGGACAAAGAAAATGAGCACATGTACACATGATTGCAGTACCTGCAAGAGCGAGTGCGCCTCGCGCGATAAAGGAACATCCGAAGCGGAAAGCCTGCTGGCACCGCAGAACGCGGCCAGCCGTGTCTGCCGCGTTATCGGCATTGTGAGCGGCAAGGGGGGCGTAGGGAAATCCACGGTCACGGCGGCACTTGCAACGCTGATGCGCCGCCGTGGATATGAAACTGCGATCCTGGATGCGGATATTACCGGTCCGTCGATTCCGCGCGCCTTCGGACTGCACGGCGCCTGCATTGAAGGCTCAGAGTTCGGCATGCTGCCGGCGGTTACGAAAAGCGGGATCAAGGTTATGTCCACGAACCTCTTGCTGGAGGAAGAAACCAAGCCGGTGGTATGGCGCGGCCCCGTCATTGCGGGTATGGTCAAGCAATTCTGGACCGATACATGCTGGAATGATGTGGACTACATGTTTGTGGATATGCCGCCCGGAACCGGTGATGTGCCGCTGACGGTTTTTCAGAGTCTTCCGATCGATGGTATTATTCTGGTAACTTCTCCTCAGCAATTGGTTTCCATGATTGTGGAAAAGGCGGTAAATATGGCAGAGCTGATGAAAATCCGTCGGATCGGCCTTGTGGAGAACATGAGCTATTACACCTGCCCGGATTGCGGAAAATCACACGAGATTTTCGGAAAAAGCCAGGCGGCAGAGCGCGCCGCCGCGCTGCAGCTCCCGTTCCTTGGCCGTCTTCCGATCGACCCGGAACTGGCGGGGCTGTGCGATAAGGGCCTGATCGAGCTGATGGAAAGCACCGCTTATGATGCCATTGCCGATGCGGTGGAGGCCGCCGTTCCGGTAAAAACTGCAGGGAAAGGATAAACCTGCTGTACAAAACATCAAAAAAACAGAAAAAAGAGGTGGCAGAGCCGCCTCTTTTTTGTTTTTCGTACATAGGTACTGCACGATATATAGCAAAGAGCGATATTGCAGGTATGACGGTTCAATCATCGAATGCAAGAGGCGCGGCGCTGATCCCGTTTTCCGGATAGAAGGCAGAGAGAAGGTAGTCTCCGCTTTCGTCCGAATAAATTTCCGCTGCATGCGCAGGCAACATGGTCAGGGGAGCGGAACAGGCTAAGCCCTCCAATGTGCGCGCTCCGAATACATAGGTGCGGTGATCATAGGTGCCGGCTCTTCCGTCGTATATGGCCCACATCAGGTAGTAAAATCCTTTTCGGCGGAAAAGGAACGGAGATTCGGAGGCCGCTGGCACTCCTGCCTCATTGGAAAAGGGATTGATCTGCAATGTGCGCGGCGGAGAAAACTCTTCCAGCGAAGGAGAGACGGAAACCCGGTAATCCACGCGGTTTTCCACTGCATAAATCAGGTAAAAAAGACCGTCATCCCAAAAAAGATACGGGTCGCGTGCCGTTTTATGATCGGTAAACAGTGTACGTCGTGTGTAATGCAGAAAATCATCGGTTTCGGCCATGCGAAGGGAGTGAGGACCGTATATGAGGCGGAAGCGGTGACCGTATCCGCGGAGGAGGTGCGGGGCGTGTATTTCCGGAATTTCGTCGGGACGCTCCTGCGGCCAGAGAAGTTTTCCGAGGTCGCAAAAGGAATCCGGATGCATCAGATCCGCAAAGGTTTTTCCGGTGGCGGTCGCATGGAAAAGGACATGCTCGCCTTCGTGCAGGTCTCCTGCAACCGGCGTAAATTCATCAACAAAGTCGGGAGGTGTCGGATGTGTTATTCCCACCATATGGAATTGGTTGCCATCCTGCAGAACGCTGAAATCGTTGACGGTCCAGCTTTCATATAGGGTGCCGTTCCGGAATTTTCTGGTATCCAATCCGTTATAGATATCGGGAGCGGGACGATAAAGTGGGACATATTCTCCACACAAACGCATGATGGGGATTTTTTCCATAGCAGAGACCTCCTATGCCATGTTGTCCTGGGACTATATCAGTATAGCATGACAGGAAAGCGGAAACAAGGGGCAAGTACTTTTTTCTTCTTCTCGGTTTTGCGACAGCTTTTTCGGCTTTGCCTTGCTATAATGGCCGTACAGCGCGAAGGGAGGGAATCATCATGCCGCAGGTGGTGTATGGGGATGTGTATTTTCTGATCAATTTCAGTATTGATTTTCTGGTTCTGACCTTGTGCGGCCGTTTTCTTCGCCTTCGCCGACGTCTTGTGCGGCTTGTCCTTGCCGCTGCGGCGGGTGGAGCGTACGCCGTATATATTCTTTTGCCGTCTCTTGCATGGTGGCAGGAAATGGTATTACAATTCATTTTTGCTGCATTTCTTTGCTTTGTCGCGTACGGACGGATGCCATTCGGATCATTTTTCCGTTTGCTGATTTCGTTTTACGGAGCGGCGCTATTGCTCGGAGGTGCGGTCAACGCTCTGTACGCACTGCTTGGGGGCATTTTCGGAACCGCAGGAGTCGGGGAAACGAATGCAGTCATCAGTGAAAAGAAGGCGGAAATCTTCATGCTCTATGCGTTGATCAGCGGCTGTGTATTTCTGATCGCCGGACGGATTCTTTCGAAACGCAGCAGAACGCGCAGTATGATGGTAGAGGTGGAGGAAAACGGACGGCGCGCCGTGTTTGAAGGTCTGGTGGACAGCGGGAATCTTCTGACCGATCCGTTGTCCGGTAAGGCGGTGATTGTAGCGCGTTCGGAGCAGGTGCGCACGATTCTCCCCCCGGGGGCCGAAAGCATTCTGCGTCCTGAATCGGGAAGAACGGATAGCATTCCACTGGAAAAGCGCAGGAAGTTGCGGGTGATTGTAGCGCGTGGAATTGACGGGGGCAGAACTTTGCTGGGCTATCTTCCGGACTGTATTCTCCTTTACAGCAAGGATCAGGATAAAAACAAGCGTGCGGTAGATGCTATATTGGCAATTTATGATGGCGATACACAGGATTTTGGCGGGTACGGCGGTATTGTTCCGGCTGCCTTGGTCGGATAGGAGGGGATATGAAAATTCTCAGGTGCATATGTGACCGTATCCGAAGACTGTTCAGTCGTCGCGAATGGGGACAGATTTATTACATAAACGGACCGGATGTATTGCCGGCGCCGCTAAGCCGTGAGGAAGAAGAGGAGATACTGCTGGCAGCGGAAAATGATGAGAGCAAACGTTCCTTACTGATTGAGCATAATTTACGGCTTGTCGTGTACATTGCCAAGAAATTTGAGAGTACGGGAATTGGAATTGAGGATCTGATATCCATCGGAACCATGGGACTGATGAAGGCGATCAATACCTTTCGCCGTGACCGGAATATCAAACTGGCAACCTATGCATCCCGTTGTATTGAGAACGAAATTCTGATGTATATTCGCAAGACCAGTGCACAGAGGCGAGAAGTATCCTTTGACGAGCCGCTGAATGTGGACTGGGACGGGAACGAGCTGCTGCTCTCGGACGTGCTGGGGAGTGATGCCGATGCCGCCGGGCGTGATATGGAAGAACGGGAGGAGAAAAAACTGATCCGGCAGATGGTGGCGTCACTCGGTGAACGGGAACGTGTGATCATTGAGATGCGTTACGGGCTGTGCGGGGCGCGTGAAATGACACAGAAGGAAGTGGCGGATACCCTGGGAATTTCGCAGTCCTACATTTCCCGCCTGGAAAAAAAGATCATTGGGGATCTGCGCCGGGAAATTGCCGGGAAAATATGAGCGATATGAGAGACAGGAAAATAAAGCAAAATAAAGAAAAAGCAAAAAACCTCTTGCAAAACAAAAGAAAGTCTGTTATAATAAACAAGATGCATGAAAACATGGCAAATACTATGTTGAGAGGTGTAAAATGAAAGCAGGAATTCATCCGGATTACAAACCCGCCACGATAAAGTGTGCTTGCGGCGCGACGATTGTGACCCACTCGGTCAAAGGGGACATGAATGTGGAAATCTGTTCCAAATGTCATCCGTTCTATACCGGAAAGCAGAAGTTTGTGGATGCTGGCGGACGCGTGGATAAGTTCAAGAAGCGTCTTGCCATGACGAAGTAATCGTCGGAAACCATAAGAGGACGCACAGCGTCCTCTTTTTTTCGGATCGGAAATGCTGCGGCGTGAGGCAATTTTTCGTCCGTGGCCGTATTCGTGGAAAGGAGTGTCGGAGATGGAAGAGAAAAAAGCAAAGGAAGCGCGTCAGAAGGCGGCTTTGGTGGGGCTTGCCCGCGACAGTGGGGATCAGGAAGAATGTCAGCGAAGCCTTTGTGAACTGGAACGTTTGCTGGATACGGCCGGCGGCGTATGCGAGATCCGGATGATACAGATCCGTCCCGCACCGGATGTACGCACCTGTATCGGCCGCGGTAAAGTGGCGGAATTGCGAGAGATATGTGCAGAGCGGGAGATTACACTGGTCGTGTTTGATACGGAGCTGACACCGTCGCAGATCCGGAATCTGGAAGAAGAGCTCGGGGAAGCCGAGGTGATTGACCGTAGCATGCTGATCCTGGATATATTTGCTATGCACGCGGTTACGGGAGAAGGAAAACTGCAAGTGGAGCTTGCGCAATTGCGGTATACGGCGCCGCGTCTGATCGGGAAGGGCAAGACGCTGTCCCGTCTTGGCGGGACCATCGGAACCCGAGGACCGGGCGAGTCGCAGCTTGAGCGGGATCGGCGGCATATTCACCGGCGGATTGAAGCGCTGGAAGCGCAGCTGCGCAGCATGGAGGAGAACCGTGCTACCATGCGTGCGGCCCGGGATCGGAGCGGTATGCCGAAGGTGGCCATTGTCGGGTATACCAATGCCGGGAAGTCCACATTGCTGAACTGCCTGACGGGCGCCGGCGTTCTGTCGCAGGATAAGTTGTTCGCCACGCTGGATCCGACCACGCGACGGCTGGAACTGCCCGAAAAAGAATATGTATTGCTGACCGATACGGTCGGATTTATCCGGAAACTGCCCCATCATCTGATCCGCGCCTTCCGATCTACGCTGGAAGAGGCGGCGTATGCGGACATATTGCTTCTGATGGTGGACGCGACCGATCCGGAAGCGGAGGAGCACCTCAAAGTAACGGAGGACCTTCTTGCGGAACTGGGCGCAGGAGACAAGCCGCGTCTTTATGTCTTCAATAAATCTGATTTGCTGGAGTCGGTTCCTCCGGCGGCAAAAGGAAGAGAGCATGTGCTTTTTATTTCGGCGGCTACGGGAAAGGGAACCGATATGTTGTTGCGTGCCCTGCTTCGCATTGTGCGGGAAGGGCACCGGCGCGTCCGGCTCCGGATTCCGTATGACGAACAGGGCAAACTGCACGTCGTACACGAAAGCGGGCGTGTAGAGAGGATCGGGTACGAAGAGACAGGTATTGTCGTGGACGCGGTGTTGGATCCGCGCGGGGTCGGTATGCTTCGCAAGTATATATTGCCCGGGGAAGAATGGAGAGAGCACGATGCCGAACACCGCATATGAAGAAGAGTACCGAACGGTCAGGAAAGAGGCGGAGGTGCTGTTTGAGGAGAAGAAGTCACGCTTTTTCGGAAGAGTGGCTCCGGCCACTACGGAAGAAGCGGCGCTTGCTTTCCTGCGTCGGGCGAAAAACGACTATCCGGAAGCAACGCACCATGTCTACGCATATATTCTGCGTGAAAATCAATATACCCGGTACAGCGATGACGGTGAGCCGGCCGGTACCGCCGGGATCCCTGTGCTGGATGTATTGCGGAAAAAGGGTGTGACCGATGTGGTGGCCGTGGTAATACGCTATTTCGGTGGTACATTGCTGGGGAGCGGTGGCTTAGTGCGCGCTTATACACAGGCAGTGTCACTCGCGTTGGAAAAAGCGGAAATTGCGGTATGCACGCGGCTCTCTGTCCTTCGCCTTTCCCTGTCCTATGCGGATTATCAGCGGATACTGACCGCTATCGAACAGGCATCGGTACGGACAGAGAACAGCGAATTTTCGGATCGCGTAGTTTTGACGCTGAGTTTGCCTGCTATCGTAAGAGAAGAATTCTGTCGTTCCATGCAGGAGCTTTGCGGGGGAAGAATTGCAAT
>CALWTT010000006.1 GCA_944384545.1 uncultured Clostridia bacterium
AGCGCCCCTACATTGTGTACGGGGAGGAAGCGGAGCTGCCGGCCCTTGGGTGAGGCGCGTACTCCGGGAGAACGGGGGAGCGGATCCGGAATCCGGACCGGGAGGAAAGGCCTGCCGGAAACGAGGCAGGGGGACAGAATCCCCGCCGGAATAAAAACAGCAGAAAGAAAGGAAGCGACATGAAAAGAAGAGGAGTCTTTGGGAGAATGCGGAGCGTCATGCTGACGCTGGTACTGGCGTGCTGCCTTCTGGCATTGAGCGCGTGTCCGGCCGGACCGGCGACGCCGGGAAGCACGGGCACGACGGGAGGGAGCGGAGGACAGGTCCCGGACGGGAATCCGAACTACGATCCCGGCCCGATCATAGAGGGCGGTGGCTCAACGCTTGCCGATACGGATACGGCGGTCGCGGGGCGGACGCCGGCCGGGAGCGGCATGGTGGAGCTGACGTCGACAGAGCTGACCGCGCTGATCCGGCGCGGCGGCCTGACCGAGGGGGAAACCTACCGCCTGACCGACGCGGAACCGGTGTCTTTCACGGGTGTGACCTCGCGGACAACGGATTTCATGAACATCGTGGTGCTGGCCTCCTCCGGTATTGTAATAGAGGATTGCTATGAAGCGACCTTCCGGAATCTGACCTGGATCTGCCGGGAAGGAACCGGGGGGATGCAGATCCGGAACAGCGAAGACACGGTGCTGGAAGGCGTGGAGATTGTCAGTGCGGGAAGCGCATTGCAGATCGACGCGGCCTCGACCGGCCTGCGCGCGGAGGGCTGCCGCTTCGAAGGGGCAACGGGTGTGGACATAGCGGCGGACAGCGCGGTGCTGCTGTCCTGCGGCATTTTCGGCGGGAATACCGGCCTTGTACATAGCGGAAGCCGGGATCTGTATGTGGAGAACTGCCGGATCACGGCAGAGCAGACGGCGGTGCAGGTGCGCTCCTCGGATTCGCGCGTCTGGTATTCGACGCTGACGACCGGGAAGCAGGCCGCGGGCGGTATTGTGGCGGAGGAGGGGACCAACCTGCTCTTTGCCATGAACCGGATCGGAGGTGGCCCGGTTTCGGTGTCGTTGCATAGTACCGTGAACGCCGTGGTGATCCTGAACGGAGCGGTGGGGGTATATGCGGAAAACAGTATCAGCACGACCCTTTCGGATAACCGCCTGAGCGGGAGCACCGAGCTGCGGAACTGCCGTTACGTGCTGGCCAACGGGAATGAGGCGGGGGCGTCCGCCTTCACGGCGATCGACTCGGAGCAGCTGAGCGGCGACAATCTGACCGACGTGGACGCGCGTACCGAGGTGGGTGTCAACGAGGAGCTTCTGCCGAAGGTCAACAAGGAGCTGTTTGTCGGCATGGAGCGGAAGACGGCGGTGCGTGAGATCACGGGCGGCGATGCGCGCGATCTTGTCACCTACCTGAACGAGGAAAGCCGGACGCCGGATGCACTGCTGATTGTGGCGCCGGGCGCCTATTCGGTGGAGGGGACGCTGAATTTTGACGGTCAGGTGCGGAATGTCACGATCTATGCGTACGGTGTTCTGCTGGAAAAGGAAAGCTATGCGACGGTGACGATGAGCATAGGCGCGGCGGATCACCTGACGATCAAGGGAATGGCGCTGGATCATGCGGTGAACTCGACGGGTCAGGGCGTGGTGATAGCGAAACGTGCCGGCGGAGAGGTGGATATCGTGGCCGGCGCGGGGATGCCGCAGGACTGGACCGACACGGCCTATTACCGGTTTGAGGCGCTGAACAGTACCACCTACGGCTACCGTGTGGGGCATCCGGAGCCCTATGCGGATATGGGTCCCTCCTCGGTGCGCTACAATCCGACGACCGGGATCATCACCCTGACCTACGGGGAAGCGGTGGCGAACATGATCCGGGTGGGAGATACCATCACCTGCCGTGGCTACGGTGCGGCGGTGACGAATGTGGACGGAGCGATTGGCCTGTACTTCGAGGACGTGACGGTATACGGCGGTGCGGGCTTTGCCCTGCGGGAGTCGAATACGCGCGAGGGAACGGTCCTGCTCCGCATGCTGGATACGACCGGACCGGCGCCGATCATCAGCGAGGAAGAATACAACCGGTATCGGGAGCTCGAAGAGCGCTACGACGTATCCTTCGGCGTATATATCGATGAGGAGGGACGCTATCGCGGCACGCCGCCCTGGACCTCGTCGGTAGACGCAACGCATTCGATCATGTGCGAAAAGGGTCTGACGGCGATCTCCTGTGTCTTTGAATCGATGTGCGACGACGGAACCAACCAGCGCGGCGCCCACGGCCGCATGGCAGGCTATACCGACAACGGAGACGGAACCCTGACCATCCGGTACAAGAGCAACCTGTCCTCGATCTCGCTGAGCAACGGCGGGAAATCGGGCGGGACCTGTGCCCCCTTTGAGGTGGGGGACCGCGTGTTCATCTACACCTCCGCAGGACGCCTGCTGTGCGATACCGAAGCGCAGAGCGCAACGCGCGAGGTAGAGCGGATTGTGAACATATACGGCGGGACCGATACAGTCTACGAAATCAAAGTGGCGTTGGAGGACTTTGATCTGGAAGGGATCGGCGACATCGATCTGAGCTCGGCGGTTCCGACCGAGGCGAAGATCTGTGTGGACAACATGTCGCGTTCCTCGAACGGGTTCCACTTTGAGAACACGCTGGTGCAGAACATCCGTTCGCGCGGTCTTCTGATCAAGGGGTCGGACGGCGTGATCCGGAACTGCTCGTTCATCAATATCGGAATGGGAGCGCTGGCGATCCGGTACGAAATCGAGTGGGGCGAGTCGGGCGTGTCGGAGAACCTGGAAATCGTGAACAACTATGTGGAAAACGGTGGACATTACGGCAATCAGGAAAAGAATTCACCGCTGTCGGTATACGGACTGGGCAGACAGGCCGAGGACGAATACCTGAATTACAAGAACATCCGGATCGAAGGGAACCACTTCATCGACCGGAACACGAATTACGCCATCTATATCAATTCGGCACGGGAGGTATACATCCGCAACAATGTGTTCGGTGCGCGCAAGGGCGAGGAGAACGACAGTACGCCGCCGATCCGGATCGACTGTGCCAAGGATGTGGAGATCTCGGGCAATCAGTATCCGGCGGGCTGTTCGACCGATGCGACGCGCGTGTCCTGCTCGATGAACCGGCATATATACGGAAGCGATCTCGAAAATGTGGAGGATGATCCGATCTTCGGGGGGAATATCGATGCCTTTCAGCTGAATCTGCCGGTCGCGTCGGGTGGCGGCGTACGGTACAACGGGAACTGGATGGTAGGATATACCTCGGTACAGACGCCGGCGAATTTTGTGGCGTATACACAGCTGGCTTCCTCGGGATGGCTGTGCATGAATGCGAACAGCATCTGGGGCGCAACCGGCAAGGGAGGCTTCTGGCTGGATCGCGGTTTTGGCTTTGCGGCACAGCAGAATGCGAATGTGGCCATCTGCTATACGGCGCCGGAGAGCGGAACCTATCAGATCCATATCACCAGCTACTCACCCCCCAACGGAGACGGCCCCGGGGACGGATACTTTGCCATTGCCACGAACGACCGTGTGGTGTGGCCGGCGCAGGGGGACGAAAGCTACGGAAGCGCCCAGAATTACTATCCGATCAGCAAGGACGTAACGCTTGCGGAGCTTCAGGCGGATCTGGGCGATCTGCGCGTGACGCTGGAGGCCGGGGAGCGGCTGTACTTTGTAGCGAAATACAAAAGCAGCTGGTCCAATTATACAATGATGCCTGCCATGGTGCTGCTGGACGAATGACGGATCCGTGCGGGAGCCCGGGGCGTATGCCCGGTCTCCCGCCGTGGGAAGCAGTGCCGGCAGCAGAAAGACAAAAAAACACCGGAGCCTGCAGGGAAGCAGGCTCCGGTGCTTGCTTTTTCACGGAGCAGAGGCGGGGAGCACATCCTCGTAGCGGACGACGGGGAGGATTCCGCCCTCGGCGGTGAGGTTGCTGTTGGAGCGCCGGCAGACGAAGGTGAGAGTATCGCCCTCCTCGACAGAGATGCGCAGATCGGCGACGGCGTCGCGGATGCTGTCGAGCGTATCGGTGGTATGCACGGTAAAGAAGGCGCTGTTGTTGGCGGGCGCGGCGCCGGCGGTGGGAAAGACCATTTCCCCATTGCGGAAGATGGCGAACAGATAATCGTTCTGGGGAAGGGTAATGGCGTTGAAGTCGATACGGACGGTTCCGCTCTCGGGGACATCGAAGGCAAAGGCACTGTCCCAGATGGCGACGGGGCCGAAGCACCAGCCGTCTGCGGCGGAAATGCCGCCGTAGCCGTTCCAGATGCCGTTGCCGTCATAGAGCCAGCCATAGCGGGAATCGATGGTGGTATAGGGGGAGAAGGCGCCGGAATCCTGATCGGTATAGCCGCAGCGCCAGTAGCCGGTGAAGCCATGGAAGGCATATCTCCCGTCGGTGACGGTGACGGCGGGCAGGGAGTCGGTGAAGGCAAAGGTCCTGTCGTACAGGACCGGCAGCAAAAGATCGAGGGACAGCGGATCGTCTCCGGGCAGGCTTGCGGAGAACTGGAGACGGATCTGCTCGCCGATGCGGAAATTCTCAAAGGTGTATTCGCTGGAGGAGACCGCATCGGTGCTGAGCCGGAGCGACGGTGCGCAGCGCTTGGAAAGACGCAGGGGAGAGACGACCGGGACGACAGAGACGGTGTCGGCGCCGTAGGGTGCCCGGAGCGCGTCGGTGACGCTTTCGATGCCGTCGGAGCCGACGAGGCGGACCGAGGCTGTGCCGGTGTTCTCGCGCTCACCGAGCAGGAAGAGGAGATTTTCGGCGGCGTCGGTACCGATTTCATTGAGTGCGGCTTCGGTATAGAGCCCGTCCGGCGCAATGAGCTCGGAAAGGCGGGAGGGGGGCAGATACCCGTAGAACATGCGGTAATTGCGGGAATCGTACCGGGAAAAATAGTCGGCGACCGAGGCATCGGAATACCAGGAATCGGTGACATTGGAAAGCATATAGAAATCCGAAAGCGACTCGGAGGTGGCATTGGCAATAGAATACTGAGCGCAGCGGGGTCCGTTCATGCGCACGCCGGTGGAGCCGGCGGAGCGGTCGGCGCGGCAGGCGATCAGGCTGCCGAAATCGAGGGAATAGTCGGCTCCGTCGATCCGGACCGAGAGATCCTCCCGGAATCCGTTGTGCATCTGGGTGAGCGCGCTGAGGTAATAGGCGGCGCTCTGTGCGGCATCGGACTCTCCCTGACAGAAGATATAGCCGATCCGCGAGAGGGTATAGTGTCCGGCGCTGATCTCGCGGTGCAGGGTATGGCAGACCTCGCGGAAGAGTGCGACGGTGCGGTAATAGGCGCCGCCGGCCCCACCCGAGTAGTTTTCCACCGTGACGCCGGGCTGAGGCGACCAGTCGGATATGGTGCTTCCGCGCTCGGCCGTATTGACGATCCAGACGCGTTCTTCGGTCTGCTCCGCCCATTTGTAGGCAAGAGCAGAGGAGAAGGACGCATACAGTGCCTCGCCGGCGGCGGTCAGGTTGTCGGTGGGGCAGACGAGCTTGTGTGTGTTCTGCCCATAGGTATTTTCGGTGAGAGATTCGACTACATAGTCGGCGGCATTGAGGGTGGAAAGCGGTGTACCGCTGGTAAGGCGCGGGACGGTGTGATAGACAAGCCCCTCCTCTGCCTTGACGGGATAGGAGGCGGGGGCATCGCTTCCGAGCGCGTCGGCCTCGCCGAGGATGAGGAAGAGACTGATGGGGGCGGGGAGAACGCGGACGGGCGTCCGGTATTCGGTGTCGCCGATCCGATAGACGAGCGTAGCGGAGCCGGTGCCGCATGCGCGGAGGCGGAAGCTATCCCCGGACTCTTCCTCGGAGACCAGCGTAAGGAGGGAGGCGTCGGCGGTGCTGACGTTTTCCAGAGACAGAAAAACGCCGGCAATATCGATGCGCTGGTCGTAGCGGAGCGTGAGCTCGCCCTCCGGCCGTACGGGGGCGGTCTGTGCTCCGGTGGTGGAGGCGGTGCCGGAGGGGAAGAAGAACTCGGAAAGTGCACCGAACTCGGCACAGCCGGTAAGCAGGAGCACAGGCAGTGCAAGGAGAGCAAAAGCGATCAGAAGCGAGAGGAGGCGGGAGGCGGATCTGCGCATAAAAAACTCCTTTCCGGATCGGACAGGAAAGGCGGACAAGCAGCATTCCGGTTCGGCGCACCGCAGGGGAAACGGCGGGCAGCGAACCGGAATGCGCCCGGGCCGGCATGCATCCGATCGGCTCTGTATCAGACTCCGGTCACGTACAGAATCTGCCTCTATTATAAAGGCTTACACGCGAAAAATCAAGTACCGGGGCACAGAAGCCCCAAAAGAGCAGGGAGCCGCGGATACAGGTCCGCGGCTCCCTGCTCTTTTTCCCCATTTCCCGCGCGGGAGCGCAGAAGAAAAGTTTTTGCGCCGCTTATTTTAAAAAGCGGCCCCGCGCCGCAGCGCCGTACATAGTCCCCCTCTCCCGCTCTTTCCCGCATCCGAATCTTCCCGCCGCAGCGCAGAAGAAAAGTTTTTGCGCCGCTTTTTTCAAAAAGCGGCCCCGCGCCGCAGCGGCTTTGCGGTTTTTCGCCAGGCCTTTTTGCAAAAAGGCCGTACCTTTGCGGCGCAGCCGTGGTACTCAGGGCCGGAACCGGATGCCGGCCTCGGCCCGGATCGCATCCAGGACCGCAAGCGTCCTGCGCGTGAGTATGCGGAAGGGATGCCGTACTTTTCCGGCGGCGATGAGATCGCGGAAATCCCGGATCTCATACACCATATTATTCCAAACCTCCGGGGCGCGGAAAACCTGCCGCTCCTCGCCCGTGCGGGAGAGCAGGCGGACGACGGTCGGGGCGTTGAGGCGATCGGCGGTAACGGCACCCTCCTCACCCAGGATGACACTGGGCGTGACCGATTCGGTGATTTTGGAATAATGGAGGGCGGCGGTAAATCCGGGATAGGAAAGCAGGGCCTGCCCCGCTCCCTCAAATCCGTTGCGGAGGAAGACGGACGCTGCCCGGATCTGCTTTGGTTCACCGAAGAGCGCGCAGAGGACGGCGGCACAGTAGACGCCGATGTCCATGACGGCCGCATTGCCGAGGGCGGGGCAGAAGGCGTTGAGGACCTCCCCGCGGCGGAAGGCGTCGTAGCGCGAGGAATACTGGCAGTATTCCATCACCACACTGCGCACGCGGCCGACGGCGGGCAGAAGCTGACGCAGGCGGGCAAGGAGCGGATCGTGGAGGGGGCGCATGGCCTCCATCAGCACCACACCGGCCCGGTCGGCCGCTTCGCACATGCGGTCGAAGAGCTGCCGATCCAGGGCGGCAGGCTTTTCGACCAGAACATGCAGTCCGTGTGCGATGGCACGGGTTGCAGCGGGGGCGTGCAGGAGATTGGGTGTCGCGATATAGACTGCGTCGACGGGTCCGGCGTAAAACGCTTCCTCGTCCGTAAAGACGCGCAGATGGCCGCCGATGCGCGTGGCAAATTCCTCGCCGCGCGCCGCGTCGCGCGAGAAAAGCGCGGTCACGCATACCCCGTCGGTAGCGGCGGCCGCTTCGGCAAAGCTCATACTGATTTTTCCGGTACCCATGATGCCGATCCGCAGATCTTTTTTCTTTTCCATTTCTGTCCCTTTCTCGGGCCGGCCTGCGGCCGCCTCTGTTTTCCGGATCCGCAGCGGGGGAAAGCGCCGCCCGCCCTTTTTTGCTTCCCTGTCCATATTGTCCCGTCCGGACTTTCCCGCGCCGTGGCGCAGAAGAAAAATTTTTGCGCCGCTTTTTTCAAAAAGCAGCCCCCGCGCGGGAGCGCCAGGCACAGCCCCACTCTCCCGCTCTTTCCCGAATCCGAACCTCCCCGCGCCGTGGCGCAGAAGAAAAGTTTTTGCGCCGCTTTTTTCAAAAAGCGGCCCCGCGCCGCAGCGCCAGGCACAGCCCCATTCTCCCGCTCTTTCCCGAATCCGAACCTCCCCGCGCCGTGGCGCAGAAGAAACGTTTTTACGCCACTTTTTGAAAAAAGCGGCCCCCGTGCCGCAGCGCAAAAGAATTTTTTATATCGCTTTTTGAAAAAGCGGGCGTTCCGCCCTCTTCCCGTACGGTGCTCCTTCTGTATTCCGGAACACACGGGCGCCTTTTTCCTATTTTTTCCCGACTTCTTTTCTGTATGCTTCCCGTGCGCGCCGTTCCGCATCCGTCCGGAAGAACTGATACAGAAAACAGGGAATCATCCCGTTGTACAGCTTGCGGATCTTGTCCGCCCGCCGGCCGAAGAGCCGGGGCAGGTCGGGATGCGACGTAATCACATACATATGCCAGGATCCGAGTCCCCGGCAGACCGCGCCGAAGTCCCGGTAAAGCTGCTCCACCTCTCCCGGAGCCATAAGCCGCTCTCCGTAGGGGGGATTGGTGACAATGCTGCCCTTGCGACCGGCAGGCGGAACAAAATTCCGCGCATCGGCGACACATGCATGCACGGTTGCATCGACATGGGCGCGGCGCGCGTTGGCAAGGGTCAGTTCCACCATGGCGGGGTCGATATCGCTTGCCAGCACCGCAAAGCCGTCCTTGCGTTCGTTGTCGGCAGCTTCCTCGCGCGCGCAGGCAAAGAGCGAGGCGGGGATGGCGGGGAAAGCCTCGGCGGCAAAACGCCGGAACCGTCCGGGCGCGATCCGGTTGTGGAGCATGGCAGCCTCAATGGCAATGGTGCCGGAGCCGCAGAAGGGGTCGGCAAAGAGAACGTCCTCGCGGGGGCGGGAGATGGCGGCCATGGCGGCGGCGAGGGTTTCCCGGATGGGCGCGACGCCGGCCTCGGTACGCCAGCCGCGCTTGTGCAGAGGGGCGCCGCTGGTATCGATCATGAGCGAGGCGCGGTCGCGCAGAAGAAAAAATTCCACGGAATAAGAGATCCCGGTTTCGGGAAACCGGAGCAGACCGTAGGAGGCGGTGAGGCGGGTCGCAATGGCCTTTTTTATGATCTTCTGACAGTCGGGGACCGAGTGAAGCGCGCTGTTGATGGCGTGTCCCTTGACCGGAAAGGCGTCGTCCCGGCCGATGAAGGCCTCCCAGGGCAGCGCGCGCGTGCCCTCAAAGAGTGCGTCGAAGGTAGGAGCCGGAAAGCTGCCGAGCAGGATGTAGACCCGCTCGGCATAGCGCAGGAAGACATTGGAGAGCGCGACGGCCTGCTCGTCTCCGGCGAAGGTGACGCGGCCGTCGATGGTTTCGATGCGGTCATAGCCGAGTGCTTCGATCTCTTCCCCCAGGAGGTGTTCAAGACCGAAAAGGCAGGTGGCGACCAGATTCAGTTTCATGAGAGGCATTCCTTTCGGGCGGATTGCCGTTTTCAAAGATGACGGCGTCAAAGAAGGCGAGAGCGTTCAGGATCTGATCGTCGCCGCGCGGGGTCCATGCAAAGGAGGCGGCACCGTAGAGACGTGTAGCGATGCGGAGTGGCAGATGGCGTGGGCAGGAGTGGCGGAAGGCGATGAAGTCGGGGCGGGTAAGAAAATTGGTGCACAGACTTTCGACGAGCAGGAAGGGGAGGGAACGGTGCCCCTTTTCGCGGTGAAAGCAGTCGGAGAGCTGACCGCGGACGAGCAGAGGCCGGTTCCGCCGGAACCAGCGGACAGCATAGGGGCTGAAGGACTCGACGCAGAAGGCGCCGGTGTAATGGTCGAGCAGCGCCATGGCGGCGGAGCATACGGGATCGGCGTCACGGCCGGCCTTGATCTCGACGATGAGGGGAACACGTCCGTCGACCGTGTCGAGTACGGCGCGCAGGGTGGGGATGGTATGCGCGCTTTTTCCTTCGAGAGGCATGACGGAGAGTTGCTCTGCGGTGTAATCGGAGACCATGCCGTCCCTGTTGCAGACGCGGCGCAGGGTATCGTCGTGAAAGACGACGGGGATGCCGTCGCGGGACAGACGCACGTCCAGTTCAATACCGTAGCCGGCCCGGCAGGCGGCCTCAAAGGCGGCAAGGGAATTTTCGGGCAGGTGTTCGTC
>CALWTT010000007.1 GCA_944384545.1 uncultured Clostridia bacterium
GCTGTATCCGCATGTATTCATCGAGTGGGTGGAAAGCTACCAGCAGTACCTGAAACCCGGCGCCCTGCTGACCGACGTAACCGGCGTGAAGGGCTGTATTGTCGGGCGGATCCAGAATATGCTGCGCAAGGATGTGGAATTTATTGCGGCTCACCCAATGGCGGGGCGGGAGGTTTCGGGCGTGGAGAACAGCGACCCCGGCATCTTCCGTGCGGCAAACTATATTGTTACACCGACCGAGGCAAACAGCGAAGAGGCAATTGCGCTGTGCTGTGAACTTGGCCGGATTCTGGGCTTTGCACGTGTGAGCCAGCTGTCTCCGGAGGAGCATGACCGCATGATCGCGTTTCTTTCCCAGCTGACGCACTGCATTGCCATCTCGCTCATGACCTGCCAGACCGCAGATCACCTGGAGGATTATACCGGCGACTCTTTCCGGGACCTGACGCGGATTGCACGGCTGAACGACGAGATGTGGAGCGAGCTCTTTCTTCTGAACCGGGAGGCGTTGCTGGAAGAGATGCAGCTGTTCGAAAAGGAGCTGGACCGGTTGCGCGGCCTTTTGCAGGCAGGGGACCGCGAGGGCTTGCGCAGCATGATGCGCGCTTCGACGGCACGTCGGGCGCTGTTTGACAAAAAGGTCTGATACACGGTCTGGAGCGGGAGCGACGGCGGCAAATGTCCGCCCATTCGCCGGAAACAGCCGGGCGGAAACCACACACAGGACAAAAGGCAACGGTGAAAAGCACATCAGGAAAAACAAATAGAAAAGGGAAAAGCGAAAGGAGAGCCCCATGAAGAATATGGAATTTATTCGGAAGCTACCGATTCCGCAGGAGATCAAGGCGCAGTATCCGATCAATGCGGAAATGGAAAAGATCAAAGAGGAGCGCGATACGGAGATCAAAAGTGTTTTCCGCGGTGAGACCGACAAGCTGATCCTGGTGATCGGGCCCTGCTCGGCGGATTCGGAGGACAGCGTGCTGGATTACATCACGCGCCTGCGCGGCATACAGGAAAAGATCCGGGACCGCATTGTTCTGATCCCCCGCATCTATACGGGAAAGCCGAGGACGACGGGCGACGGGTACAAGGGTATGCTGCATCAGCCGGATC
This sequence comes from uncultured Clostridia bacterium, assembly GCA_944384545.1. Taxonomy (GTDB): domain Bacteria; phylum Bacillota; class Clostridia; order Oscillospirales; family CAG-272; genus UBA1740. The sequence continues at coordinate 1,117 of CALWTT010000007.1, forward strand.
CGAACGAAAAACCCGATCTTCTGCGCGGCATTATTGCCATCCGTGAGCTGCACATGCGCGCCCTGAAGGAGACCGGCTTTACCTGCGCGGATGAGATGCTCTACCCGGAGAACCACCGGTATCTGAACGACCTGCTCGGATATGTGGCGATCGGAGCGCGGTCGGTGGAGAATCAGCAGCACCGCCTGACGGCGAGCGGGCTGTCGATCCCGGTCGGCATGAAGAACCCGACGAGCGGTGATATCTCGGTGATGATGAACTCGATCACGGCGGCACAGCACGGGCATGCGTTCATCTATCGCGGCTGGGAGGTCATGAGCAAGGGAAATCCATATGCGCACGCGATCCTGCGCGGATATGTAGACGATCGGGGAAACTCCTTCCCGAACTATCATTACGAGGACCTGCTGCGTCTGAGCGAGGACTATGCCAAGCGGGATCTGGCAAATCCGGCGGTGATTGTGGACACCAACCATGCCAACTCGGGCAAGAAATACCTCGAGCAGGTGCGTATTGCCAAGGAAATCCTGCACAGCTGCCGACATAATGCCGATATCCGCCGGATGGTCAAGGGCCTGATGATCGAGAGCTATATCGAGGACGGAAGCCAGAAGATCGGGGAGGGCCGGTACGGCTGCTCGATTACGGACCCGTGCCTTGGCTGGGAGAAGACCGAGCGGCTTTTGCTGGACCTGGCGGAGGCCTACTGAGACGTAATAAACGCATAGCTTCTGTAAAATGGCACCCGTGCGTTCCGAATCCGGACGCACAGGTGCCATTTGCGTTGTCTCCCATGGGACGGGAGAAGACAGAAGGAGAGGGGAAGGGGAAAGAACAGGCCGGTGTCGGCTACATTCTGCGAGCTCTTTGGTCATGCGGGGGAGCCCGGTGTCTTCCTTCCGGGCAGCTCCTGATATATGCAGAAGCCCGCAGGCGGGGAAAAGTCAGGATGACAGGAAATGGGCGGAGGTTCCCTTGGCATACGCGGAAATCTGACCGTTTCCGGGCACCCTCTTGGCATATGCGGAGATCCGACCTCCTCCGGGCACCCCTTGTGTGGTATACGCGGAGGTCCAACCGCCTCCGGGCACCCCCTTGTGTGGCATACGCGGAGGTTCAACCGTCTCCGGGCACCTCCTTGGCATACGCGGAGGTCCAACCGCCTCCGGGTAACTCCTGCCATAGCAGAAGCCCGCAGGCGGGGAAAAGTCAGGATGACAGGAAATGGGCGGAGATTCTCTTGGCATACGCGGAGGTCCGACCGCTTCCGGACACCCCCTTGGCATACGTGGAAGCCAGATCGCAAGACATCCCGCAGGGCACGCTGCCATTGCGGTCCTTCTGCTCCGGCTTGTGGGGCGGATTTTTGCAAGGAGAGCGCACGCCGTCCGGATCGACTGCATAGAATGAAAGCGGGAGCATACATCCCGAAAACCGAGGGAGGTGCCCTGCCTTGCGAAAAGCCAAGAAGGCAAACCGGACGGATCCGTCCGTACGGTTTGGCGAAGGATCCGGCTCCGCCGGTTCCCTGGCCGCACTGCGGCCGGGAGAGTACGGAACCGTGCGCGCACTGGCGGATACAGGGCCGATGCGGCGCCGTCTGCTGGATATCGGTCTGATTGCCGGAACCGTGGTGCTCTGCGTCGGACGGAGCCCCTGCGGGGATCCGTCGGCCTATCAGATCCGTGGCGCCGTGATTGCGCTGCGCGCGTCGGACGCCTGCCGGGTTCTGCTTCGATAGAAAAGTGCACAGGCGGCAGATCGTTCTGCCGCACCCGGGTGTTGAAAAAAGGGTTGACCACGAACGGAAAACCCGACAGGGATATGTCGCATCCGGGTGTATAGAGAAAAGGGGGCGCGCCTTCCCGACGCGCAACCCCTTTTTTGCATGTCTTGTACTTCATGATCAAAAAATATGGTATACTCAGAAAACACGGCATCCGTGTGTTCCGGAATGGTTTTTTGACTCCTATCCCGTCATTCTTCGGATGATATCTGCTTTTCCGGATCCGGGGGGAGCGCGGCGCGGCACAATACGCGGCCGTCTTCCAGACAGCGCACGGTAAATTCCCGGTTCTCGTACAGCATATAGCTGCGCGGCCATCCTCCCTTGGGCAGCGCGGCAGAGCCGGGATTCAGGCAAAGAATCCCCTGCGCGTCGGTTTCCGCCATGGGAATGTGTGTGTGACCGGAGAGAAAAACCTCGCCGGCGCATAGCGGCGGAAGATGTTCCGGGCTGAAAAGATGCCCGTGTGTCGCAAAAATCCGGATTCCATCCCATTCCAGAAAGGCGTAATCCGCCATGACCGGAAAGGAGAGAACCATGGCATCCACCTCGGCCTCGCAGTTGCCCCGGACACAGAGCGGCCGGAGCGGAGAGCGGTTCAGCATATCGATGACCTGCTTCGGCGCGTAGGCGGGGGGCAGGTCGTTGCGGGGGCCGTGATAGAGCAGATCGCCGAGCAGGACAAGACGCTCTGCACCTTCGGTTTCGGCGGTGTGGAGCAGGGCACGGCAGGCCTCTGCGTCGCCGTGAATATCCGAGCCGATCAGTATTTTCATAGGGGCTTCCTTTCCGTAATTTTCTGTTCCGGAACAGCCTGGGATGCCTACGTCGTAGATGGGACAAAAAGAGCCGGACAGGCGAGCCTGTCCGGCTCTTTGCGGAGAGTGTCCCCGCTTTTTACAGCGTTTTATGCACCATGCCCTGCGCGGCGAGTGCTTTCAGAACTGCGTCGACGGCCGGCTGTATTTCGGACTTTGTCAGTGTTTTGTCGTGGGAGACAAAGGCAAGGCGGAAGGTAATGCTGCTGCCGTTTTCTCCTTCGTATACATCTGCTACGGTTACCGAGCGGAGCCATTCTCCGCCCGCCTTCCGGATCCGTGCTTCGGTTTGCGGGAAGTCGAGAGCGGCGACATCGGTCTGCATTGTCAGGTCAATATCGATGCCGGGGAGGCGGGAGGGCTCGGAATAGGCAAGCGACAGCGCGGAAATGCCGGCCAACCGGTCCATATCGATCTCCGCCACGGCGACGGCCGCTTTGCGGTCCAGCCTTGCCTTGACACGGGGGTGCAGAACCGAAAGGAATCCGATCGTCTCTCCGTCCGCCACCAGTGCGGCGGTATTGACCGGATGCTGCCAACCGTATGCGATGCCCTGCCCGACGGCATAGGACGCCGTCCGGTGCCGGAGCAGCTGCAGCAGATCCGAGAGGATATCCCGCAGATGCAGATACAACGCTTCCTCCTCCCCTGTGCGGTCCCAGAGCAGAATGCCGAGCTTTCTGCGCTCGTTGGCCATCCGGTCCTCACGCAGACCCTCGACGGTCCGTCCGATCTCAAAGATGCCATACCGGTCGGCGAAAGTCTTGTTTTTCGCGGCAACGGTAAGGAGCGTTGGAATCATGGAGCGGCGCAGGGTATCGTGGTCGGGCGTGCCCGCATTGAGAATCCGCAGATTCTCCTCCGGCACGATCCCAAGATCCGAAAGCGCAGCTTTGTCGCTCCAGATGTAGGAGTGAATTTCATGCAAGGCATACCGCGAAACCAGCAGATCCTTGGTGCGGTTGGCGTCGCTGTTCGGAATGCTGTACGGGACAGGCCGGAGGGCGCTGTGCGTGGTCTGGATGGCAAAATTGTCGTATCCGTAGATCCGCGTGACCTCCTCCACAAGATCGGCCTTGATGGTGACATCCTTGGTGGCGCGGAAGGAGGGGACGCGGACGGTATAGCTGTCGCCCTCGGTCGTTACGCCGAAGCCGAGCGAGGTCAGCGTTTTCACAATCTGCTGCTGGGAGATGCGGATGCCGGTATACCGGTCCATATACGCCTGATCGAAGGAGATGGTGATGGGGTCAAAGCGGCGCATGTAGCAGTCGCTGAGCCGTGAGATCACGCGCGCACCCGGGTCGGCTTCGGCCAGGAGATAGAGGAAGCGTGCGGCGCAGAGCGGGGTGGATTCCGGGTCCAGGAATTTTTCGTAACGCATGCTGGCGTCGGTACGCATGCCGAGCAGGGATTCGGTTTTCCGGATGGAAACGGCGTTGAAGCAGGCGCTTTCGAGCAGGAGCGAGGTGGTATCGTCCTCAATCTCGGAGGAAAGGCCCCCCATGACGCCGGCAATGCCCACCGGCTCACCGTGCGAGCAGATCATGAGGGTCTCGGGCTGGATCTCACGGTCGTTGCCGTCCAGGGTACGGAAGCGGAAGGGGGCGGGGAAGCGTTTGACCTCCACGGCATCGACCCGCCGCAGGTCAAAGGCATGCATGGGCTGTCCGAGCTCCAGCATGACATAGTTGGTCAGGTCGGCGAGCAGATTGATGGCACGGCTACCGCAATAGAAAAGGCGGATCCGCATATTGACCGGGCTGACGTGCCGCGTGATGTTTTCGGCCTGGATTCCCGTGTAGCGGTAGCAGAGCTCCGGATCCTCGACTGAGATCGCAACGGGGGGAAGACTGTCATAGACCGAGGTGTCCTGTACGGGCACGGGACGGAGCGGCCGGTCGGAAAGCGTCGCAAATTCCCGCGCAATGCCGTAGTGGCCCCACAGATCGGGGCGGTTGGTCAGCGACTTGTTGTCCACCTCGAAGACTATGTCTTCTATCCCGTAGACCGATTTGATATCGGTGCCGAGGGGAATATCGTCGGTGATTTCCATGAGTCCGGAGTGGTCGGCGCTGATGCCGAGCTCCTGTTCGGAGCAGCACATGCCGCAGGAGTCGTAGCCGGCGATTTTTGCCCGTGCGATGGGCTGCCCGCAGACCTGCGCCCCTTCGGTGGCAAAGGCCACGCGCATACCGACGCGCACATTGGGGGCGCCGCAGACGCAATCGACAAGACGCGTGCCGTCGTTGACCTTGAGCAGGTGCAGCTTTTTGGATGCGGGATGCTTTTCGACGGCGTCGATTCTGGCGACAATGACGCCGTGCGTATCGGCGCCGTACCGGTAGACCTCCTCCACCTCGGCGGTGGAGAGGGTGAAGCGGTGAATGAGCGCATCGGTATCCAGACCCGAAAGGTCAACAAAGTCCCGGATCCAGTTCATTGAGATCAGCATAGTTGGTTCTCCTCCTTACCGGTTCCCGAACTGTGCGAGAATCGGGAGATTTCCGGCGTTGAGATCGCGGATGTCCTTGATTCCGTATTTCATCATGGCAAGGCGTGTCAGACCGAGGCCGAAGGCAAAGCCGGTGTAGAGTTCGGGGTCAATCCCGCCCTCGCGCAGGACATTGGGGTGCACCATACCGCAGGGACAGAGCTCAAGCCACCCGGAATTTTTGCAGGAAGGGCATCCCTCGCCGCCGCAGATGAGACAGTTGATGTCCAGCTCAAAGCCCGGTTCGGTAAAGGGGAAATACCCGGGGCGCAGCCGCACGCGGATCGGCCGGGCAAAGACTTCACTGAGCATGGTTTTCATGAAATAGATGAGATTGGAGATGGAGATATCCTTATCGATCATCAGGCCCTCCATCTGGAAGAAGGTGTTTTCGTGGCAGGCATCGGTGGCCTCGTTCCGGAAGCAGCGCCCGGGGAAAATGGCGCGCAGGGGCGGGCCGTATTTGCGCATGATATGGTTCTGCGCGGCGGAGGTCTGGGTTTTGAGGAGCTGTCCGTTTTCAAGGTAGAAGGTGTCCTGCATATCCCGTGCCGGATGGTATGGCGGGATATTGAGGGAGGCAAAGCACTGGTAATCCGTGACAATCTCAGGGTAGTCCTCAACCGTAAAGCCCATGCCGGTGAAGATCTCTTCCAGCTCGCGCTGCACCAGCGTAATGGGGTGATAGGATCCGTGGTCGGCGGTATGCGGAATGGTGGGATTGTAGCGCCGTGCATGGCGGACCGCGCTTTCCTCGGCAGCGTTCCGCAGTTCTTCGGTGCGACGGGCGACGGTATTCTCCGCCTCTTCTTTCAGTGCATTGATCAGCCGTCCGGCTTCTTTCTTTTCGTCGTCGGGCAGCGCACGGAGCTCTTTCAGCAGACCGGTGATTTCGCCCTTTTTGCCAAGATAGGCGATGCGGAGCTCTTCCAGCTTGTCCGGCGTATCGGCGGCCGCTGCCTGTTCGCAGAAGCGGGCGCGCATCGACTCAATTTGCGTTTTCATACAGTTGTCCTTTCCGGATATTCCGACCGGGAGGTTCGGGATTTGATACTTCCATAATCTTCTATATTATATAGCAAAGGGGCGGCGCTGTCAAGCGCCGCCCGGCTTTTTGGGAGTCGTTTGCGGGAATTTTTCGAGGTAGGAGCCGGATATCCGATCTGCGCGATGTCCGGCGGGGACAAGGAGTGTGCGCGGGGCCCCTGGCAGTCCAGGAAAAGCACTGCATGCACAGGGAGGGGCTGTATCAGCGCGCGGCCGCACGCAGGAAATCGGCGGAGGCGGCAATGGCCTGCCGGTAATCGGCAACGCCGAAATGCTCGATGGTAAAATATCCGTCATAGCCCTGCCGGAGCAGGCGCCCCACGATGGCCGCAACCGGCAGGTAGCCGTCGCCGACGGCGACGGGGCGGAGGCCGCGGTTGTATCCGACACGGTGACCGGGCTCCGCGCCGCGGTCCTTGACATGCACGTCGACGATCCGGCTCCCGAACTTCCGGAGGGCGGCCTCCGCGTCCTCTCCGCTGAAAGCGAAGTTGCCGGTATCGAGGCTGAATCCGAGGCCGGGCAGACGCTGCATGAACCAGGAAAGGCCGGCCATGTTGCGTGTAGGAGAAGTTTCGCTGTCATAGTCCTCGACCGAGACGAAAAGGCGGCCGTTCGCCTGGCGGATCGCATAGGCCATCCCCTCGCACATGGCGGCGGTTTTCTCGCTGCGGTCAAAGAAGGCGTGGCAGGCCGTTTCGTCGGCGAAGACCTCCTCCGGCACCTCTCCCTTTTCAAAGAAGCCGGGGATCATCATGATGCCGGCGGCGCCGGCGTCGGCCGCAATTTGCAGATGGGTGCGGATCCGCTCCTCCTCGCCGGGGAACTGATAGTAACCGTTGATCGCGCTGATGCGCAGCCCGGCGCGGCGCAGACGCTCTGTGAGCATCGGATCCTTCGTGCACTCCGCAAGATCCAGCGTCACAGCCTCTATGCCACAGGAAAGCAGATAGGCGTACCCTTCCTCGGCTTCTTTGCCGGCCTCGGCGGCTGCCGCCAGGGCATGGTGGTGAAATACCGAAAGCTTCATAACAAACGGCCTCCTGAAAAACTCTCATTGGCTGGGCAGGGCAAAGAAAGGATGTAGCGGGAGCCTGCCAAAGGTCGGATCGGATTATGTACGACCCGTGTGTTTTGAATTTGCAGCTTTTTCTAAGGACGCACATCCAGGCAGGAATGTATGAATGCGCATCCGTGTGTCGGGAAATGCCGGTTCAACCGGTCTGCACCGGGCAAGGGAGCCGCTCAGCGGTTCCGGTTGTCGGTGAGCGCCGCATAGGCGCGCAGGACCGCGTCGGCCACCGAGGCGGGCAGCATCTTTGCGGCAGGCAGACCGCGGAGCAGAAATTCCCGTACCGCCCCTGAGGAAACAAAGGAAAGGGCGGGATCGGTCGGCAACAGCAGCGTTTCCGCTCCGCCGGCCAGCCGGTTCAGGTGCGCCATATCCTGCTCATAGGCCAGGTCGCCCCCGTCCCGCACCCCCTTGATTACACAGTCGATGCCGTTTTCGCGGGTGTAGCCGGCTACCGTGCCGTCCGATGCGGTGACGGTTACATTGGCAAGGTCGACGCACACCGTGCGCAGGAATGCGAGTCGCTGTTCGGTCGGGAACAGTGCATGCTTTTTCGTATTGCGGAAAATGACGACCTCCACCCGGTCAAACAGAGCCGCCGCACGCCGGATCAGATCCTCATGACCCCGCGTCACCGGGTCAAAGGAGCCGCTGATCATCGCTTTCATCTCCGGAATCCTCCTTTCGGGTCAGAATATGAATATAGGTATGGGTATATCTGGCATATTTGCGGATATGGAAGGCGGCGGCGAGCTCCTCCTGCCCGGTGAAGATATCGGGCTCACCGCTTTCGCAGACAAAAATACAGCCGGGGTTGCAAAGCCCGCCGCGCAGCAGCCGGTCCAGCGCATCGGGCAGGGCGTGCATGGCATAGGGCGGATCGAGGAAAATCAGATCGAACCGATCCCGTCCGCGCGCCTTGCGGATATAATTGCGGTAATCGCTGATCAGATAGCGCGCGTTTTCCGCAAGGCCGGTTTTCTCGGCGTTGCGGCGGATGAGTGCGACAGCATCGGCGGAGGCGTCCACGAACATGGCGCGGGCGGCGCCGCGGGAGAGTGCTTCCAGACCGAGCTGTCCGCTCCCCCCGAACAGATCCAGGACCGCCCTGCCTTCAATATCGAACTGAATGGCCGAAAAGACGGCTTCCTTGACCCGTTCTGCGGTCGGCCGTGTAACATCGTCCCCCGGCAGGGTTTCGATTCTCCGGCCGCGGGCAGTTCCGGTAATAATGCGCATTATGACGGATCCTCCTTTCCGGACGTCTCCGGATGAAAATAGCGGTAGACCGAAGCAGCGTCTGCGGCGGTCAGCCCGCGCACGGCGGCAATGTCGTCCTCGCGTGCGTCGCGCAGACGCTGGATGCCCGAGAAGGCGGCAAGCAGCTTACGCGCCTTGACCGGTCCGATCCCCGGGATATCTTCGAGCTTCGAGCGGCGCAGGGTCCTGCGCTTGGCGTCCATGGTGTGACGGACGGCAAAACGGTGCGCCTCCTCCTGTATTTTATAGATCATGGCATATACCCGCGGCTCGCCCGCAATGCGGATCTCGTTTTCTCCGTCGGTCAGGGCACGGGTCTTGTGAAATTCATCCTTGACCATGCCGAACAGCGGAATGTGGATATTCAGTTCCCGCAGGACCGCAAGCCCGGCACGGACATGCGTGGCGCCGCCGTCGAGCAGGATAAGATCCGGCGCAGTACCGAGCGAGGGCGAACCGTCTCCGATATGGGAAAGGCGACGTGTGAGCACCTCGCGCATGGAGGCATAGTCGTCGGGCGCCGCCCGGTCTTCGATCCGGAAGCTGCGGTAATCGGCCTTTTTCATCCCGCCTCCCTCATAGACCACCATGGAGGCGTGAATATGCTCGCTGCCGAGATTGGAAATATCATAGGCTTCGATCCGGTCGGGGAGGACCTCCAGACCGAGCAGGTGGCAGAGGGTGATCAGCGCCTTGTCCTCGCGGACGCATTCTTCGCGGTAGCGTGCGGCGCGTTCCTCGGCATTGGCGCGTGCCATTTCGCAGAGCTTTTTGTTTGGGCCGCGTTGCGGCGTGCGGAGCTGAATGCGCCGGCCGGCCCGTTCGGAAAAGACCTGGCTCAGGGTTTCGTACTCGCCGTCTTCCAGCGGAAAGTCCAGCAGGATCTGCCGTGGGATCTGGGTCCTGTCGCGGTAAAAATCATAGAGGAAGGCCACGAGCGATTCGCTTTCGGGGAGCCCGGCGGCGGAAAACAGAAATTCGTTTTTCCCGCACAGCTTTCCGTCACGGATGACCAGCCGGGCAAGAACGCCGCAGACCTCGTCCGAAAAGAGCGCCAGAACGTCCTGCTCGACTCCGGCGTCGGAGATGGCCTTCTGGTGTTCGGTCAGATGAAGCAGGGCGCGGATGCCGTCGCGGCAGTGCGCCGCCTCCTCGTAAAGCTCGCGCTGTGCATAGTCGCGCATTTCTTCTTCCAGGCGTGCGACGGTCTTGCGGACATTCCCTTCGAGCACGTCGCAGGCGTCCTCAACGGTACGGCGGTATTCCTCCTCGGATACCTTTCCGGTGCAGGGGGCAAGACAGCGCCCCATCTGGCGATAGAGGCAGGGCCGCTCGCGTCCGATGTCGCGGGGGAAGACACGCCGGCAGACCGGGAGACGGAAGATGCGGTTGACCGCGTCGGCGGCCGCGTATGCGGCAGAGGTTCCGGCATAAGGCCCGAAATAACGGGCACGGTCGGCCTTGCGCTCCCGCGAGACCAGAAGATGCGGATAGGGCTCGTCCGGGACCTTGATATACGGATAGGACTTGGCGTCCTTCAATTTGATATTGTAGCGGGGGGTGTGCTGTTTGATCAGGGTGTTTTCCAATGCGAGCGCTTCTATTTCACTGTCGCAGAGAATGGTGTCGAAATCCGCAACATTTTCGACCATGCGGGTGGTTTTCAGGTTGTGCTCTCCGGTAAAGTAGCTGGTGACGCGATTGCGCAGGCAGCGCGACTTTCCGATATAGAGAATGAGTCCGGCCCGGTTTTTCATCAGGTAAACGCCGGGTCGCAACGGGAGGGCAGCGGCCTTTTTCCGGAGACGTTCCAGATCGGTCGGTGACGGCATGACGGCTCCTTTTACAGACGCGTTGGCGGAAAAAAAGGACAGCCGCGACAGAGTGTCAACGGACTGCCCCAGGCATACGGAGCGATGCGGCCGGGCAAGGGCTGACCGGAGCACATCGCCGCGCGTCTATCGTATTCTTTTTTCTTTTATTCTTCGAAACGGGAGGTGACGAGTGTGGCAAGACCTTCCAGCGCTTCTTTTTCGTCCGGTCCGTCGGCAAGAAGGGTGATGCTCATCCCCTGCACGATTCCGAGCGAAAGAACGCCGAGCAGACTTTTTGCATTGACTCTGCGGTCATCCTTTTCCACCCAGATGGAACTGCGGTAGGAATTTGCCTTCTGGATAAAGAAGGTGGCCGGCCGTGCGTGAAGACCGACGTTGTTCTGAATGGTAACGCTGCGACTGGTCATGTCTTATACCTCGATTCGGGAAATTTTGGCGGTGTGGGGCGCTTTGCGCGGAAACCGCCCATTCCGTACACAGTATAGCAAATTCCGGCCGTAAAATCAAGAGTTTTTTCAGAAAAAGCGCGGATTTTTCGGGTATGCACACAAAAAATCAGCTCTGAATCCGGACGCTGATAAATTCGACCGTATAGCGGGCATCCGAGAGTGCCAGCGTGACACGGTCGGCGGTCGCAAGGCGGCGGACGCCGGAGAGCAGGAAGGTTCCGTCCTTTGCACGCGTTCCCTCTGCCTGTGTGACCGAGAAGGTGATATCATAATAGAGTGCAGAATCGGTTTCTGTATAGGTGCCGTCTTCGGATTGCAGGATCTGTTTGGTGTGAGTGATGCTGCGCAGGCGGGCGTCTTCCAGGGCGGTTCCGTCGGAGAAATGGAATGCATAGACCGGGCCGCTTTGTTCAAGGTGGCGGACGGTATCGCGGTCGGCACCGCGCAGTACGAAGGAGAGCTCGGCCGAGCAGGGCTCCGCAACGACGGGAGAGAACTGCAGAAAGAGCGCCCGCGCCAGAACGCCGACGATCAGTGCGCCCAGTATGACGAGCAGGACGTAATCGGCGGGATTGCGACGGATATAGCGTTTGCCGGCGGTCATAGGCAGACTCCTTTCTACGGTTCGGTCAGGATCTGCGTATCGGTGCAGGTCCCGGTTCCGACGAAATTCGGAAGGCGGAGGGGAAGCGAGGTGCCGCGGTGCAGCGTCAGACCGGAGAGCGAGAAGCCCTCCTCGGTGTGGCGTGCCTTTGCGCGGATGCGGAGTACGAGGGTAACATACCCCGGGTAGAGCTCGGGGCGGATCTTTCCGGTCGTACGGTCGTAGGTTTCGGTGACGGCCGGGCTGACCGAAAAGGAAACGACTTCTCCGATCTGCCGTTTTCCGACCGCGTCCATGACGGCATTTCCCGTGTGGATATCTTCGGTGTACTCGGCGCGGACGAGGGGAAAGCGCACGGTATAGAGCAGATCGGTATCCGGCAGCAGCCCGGCGCGCGGGCGGAGAAAGAGAAGAAAGGTGACCAGCAGTGCAAGCACCAGGAGTAGAATCAGACAGTCCATCAGGATCGGCATCAGCCGATCGGTGAATTGATTTCTGGTATTCATCGGGAACTCCTACGGTGAAACAGGAGACGGAGAGGGGCCGCGGGATGCGGGAAATCAGCCGTCAATCTCGATGTCCAGGTCATAGGAATCGGATTGTTCGTGATCCGAGCGATCGCTGCGTCTGCGTTCGCGTCTTCCGACGCGGGATGCGGCGCTTGCGATGCCGACCACGGCAAAGAAGAGAAAGAAAATGCGGGAATTATAGAAGACATAGTCGGAAAGTCCGTTGATCAGGACGGCAAAAATGCCGCAGCCGGCGGCGATACTGAGCAGGCGCAGAGCATCGTCGGTTTCCTCGCGCTGGTGGGAGATGAGGCACTGGAAGAGCAAAAGCAGAAAGGCGAGGAGCAGGAGGAGTCCTGGCAGGCCGAATTCGACAAAGAACTGGAGATAGAGGCTGTGGGAATGCGTAGCTGCCTCTGCGCCGGAGAGGGCATAGTAAGGATAGACAGCGCGGAAGGCCTCCTCTCCTACGCCAATCCCGCCGAGGAAGTGATCACCGAGCATCTGCCAGACGCCGTTCCAGATGCCGGTGCGGTAGTAGACCGAACTGTCGGCGACCGAGACCGAGAAGAGGCGGCGGAGGATGGGTGCGAGAAGATTGTTGAGCAAAAAGGGCGCGGCGACACCGACCGGAAGCAGGATATAGATCAGAATCGGCTTGGAGAGCAGGACAAAGACGATCAGTGCGGCAATAGCGCCGAACCATGCGCCGCGGGACCAGGTATAGACCAGGGCGGCCATGACGGCTGCAAAAAGAAGCGCCCCCAGGAGTTTTTCGGCGGGGGTATCTTTGCGCAGCATGCGGACCATGGTAAACGGCAGGAGAAGAAGGAGATAGACCGACAGGACGTTGGGGTTGGCAAAGGTAGCGGTAATACGGCCGTCGATATACGCGTAGGCGGAGCTGTCCAGCCAATCGGCCACAGCATTGCCGGTCAGCTGCTGCAGAAGTCCGATCAGTGTGACAATTGCGCCGCCGCAGACCAGTGCATGCACGGCACGCTGGATCAGAAGGGGAGTTGTCAGGAGGTTGACAGCAAGGAAGTAGCCGGAGAGCAACACGGCGGAAAGCAAAGCATCCTGTACAGAGGGAGCACCGCCGCTCGTAAAGAGACAGGAAAGCAGATAGAGCAGTACGAGTGCGAGGACGGCGATATCCAGCGGTTCAAAGGAAAAAAGTCGTTTTCCGAGCAGAAGCTTGGCTGCATAGCCTACCATGCCGATGATCAGTATGGAGGCAAGCAGAAGCGTGGGGTGTTCGAAGAAAATCAGGAAGGGTGCAAGGAAGACCGAGCTGAGCAGACAGAATTCAGGAGAGGAGAGAAGGAGAAAGAAGAGGACGACGCCGAACAGGGCGAGGAGGAGCCGGAAGGGCGAGACAAAAAATCCGGCGACACCGAAGGCGGAGCCGAGGAGGAAGGCGGAGGTGGCGTTGAACTGCCAACCGTCGCCTTTGACATCGGAGCGGATGCGCAGTCCGGCGACGCGATAGAGGAAAAAGAAGAGCAGCCGGTTTTCCTGCAGGGTTGCATTGAGCGAGCGGCCGGATATGAGCATGGGAAGACTGAGAAGGATGACAGCAGCACCGACATAGAGCACGTCCCGCTCAGCGGAAGTGGCTGCGAAGGCGAAATATTTCACCGTATACACCAGGATGGTATAGATGCCGAAGGTGAGGAAGAAAAGGCCGTAGCAGCGCGTCTTTGTACGGCGGATCATATCGAGGAAGAGACGGAAGAGACGAAGGGGACGGCTTTTCGTGGAAAAGGAAGCAACGCGGTAACGGACGCGGGAGGCCAGGTGCTTGAGCCGGCTGTCGCGCAACGAATGCATGGCGCGGCTTTCGTCCAGCAGGGCCATGCTCCGGTCATACCCGAAGAAGAAACGCCCGATGAAAGAGGCGGAAAGCCACGAAGCCATTTTCCCGGGAAGCGCGGCCAGAAACAAAAGACAGGCGCGCAGGGAGCGGCTTTTTTCCTCGGTGTTTTGTCTTTGCGGATGGTCCATGCGGAAACGCCTCCTTTTACAGCGTTGAGAATGAAAGTGTCGCCGCGGCGATACGGTACAGAGCTGGTGCAGGCGGAAAGGACGGGCACGACGGGACAGAGAAGTCGTCGGGACAGAGATGTCGTCGGAAAGAGAAGTCGTCGGACAGAGATGTCGTTGGGACAAAGTCCGCCCGGCCGGGTGGGAAGGGATCGGCTGCGGTCGGCGCCGGATCAGGACTCCCGGCTTTTCCCGAGCAGATCGGGGCGGCGCGCGCGGGTAAGTGCAAGCGCCTGCTCTTCCCGCCATTTCCGGATATTTTCGTGGTGGCCGGAGAGCAGGACGGGGGGAACCTCCCTCCCGCGGAAGACGGGAGGGCGTGTATACTGCGGATATTCGAGCAGCCCGGAGGCAATGCTTTCTTCCTCGTAGCAGACCGGATCGGCAAGGACGCCGGGAAGCAGGCGGGAGACCGCATCGACGACAAGACAGGCCGGCAGTTCTCCACCGGTCAGGACATAGTCGCCAACCGAAATTTCCTCCGCACCGATCTCGTCAATGGCGCGTTGATCCACACCTTCATAGTGCCCGCAGAGCAGAATGAGCTGGTCAAGCGACTGCGCAAACCCGCGGGCGCTATCCTGCGTAAAGAGCGGGCCGCGGGGAGAAAGGTAGAGGACCCGCCGCCTGGCGTCCGGATCGCTCTCGCGCAGAACCGCATCGAAGCAACGGCAGATCGGCCCTGGCGCCATGACCATGCCGGCGCCGCCGCCGTAGGGTGTGTCGTCCACATGTCCGTGCTTGTTTTCGGAAAAGTCCCGGATCTGATGGCAGTGTACCGCAATGTGTCCGGCCTTTTGCGCCCGGCCGAGAATGCTTTCGCCGAGGATGCGGTCGATCATTTCGGGAAACAGTGTCAGAATGTCAAAGCGCACAGCGGGACTCCTTTTCCTGTCCGGCGTCATCCGCCGCCGGGCTGTTTTGTGTTATGCTTTCCTCTTCCTCAAATTCCTCAAAGAAGCCCGGGATGGGACGGATATAGATTCCGTCCTCCGGATCGGCGCGGTCGAGGAAGGCGGGAACGGCAGGGAAAAGGACGCGCCGCCCCTGCGGTGTCAGAATTTCATAGAGATCGGAGGCGGGGGCCGATTGCAGATCCTGCAGGTGTCCGTAGAGGCGACCGGTATCGGCGTCGAGGACGGGGAGGCCGATGAGCTCGGCGGCAAGAACCCGTCCGGGCGGCAGGGGAATATCCTCCCGCGCGGCATAGAGGGTGCGACCTTTGAGACGGAGTGCGGCGTCCATATCCGGAACCCCTTCCAGGGAAAGGAGCACAAACTGTTTGTGCACGCCGGCTTCGAGAACGCGCAAAGGACGGTAGCCCTCCCGGTCCGCAAGGTAAACGGTGGAAAGCGAGGCAAGAACCTGCGGGGAATCACAGTAGGAGACCACGCGCAGCTTTCCGAGTACACCGTGGGTATTGACGATTTTTCCGCATTCGAGAAACCGGATTTTCGGCATGATGGCACCTCCGGGGATGACAGTGAAACCGCATGAAACATGCGAAGAAGCGGTATGAATTGTGGCACAAAAAGAACACGACGGTGCCCGGTCCGGCTGTGCGGCGTACCGCCGCGCGGTGCATACCGGATACAAGTAGAATGCCCGCCAGAGGGCAATGCCATGCATGGGATACCGAGGTTCCGCCGTATTGCTGCGGGTATATGGCAGCACTTTGGAGGGAGGACGGAGAAAAACCGCCTGACTCTCATGGTACGGAGGCGTATGCGGGAGAGCATTCCTGCATGGGCTGCGCGCGTTTTTGCCCGGAAGGTGTTTTTATGCGTTCGTCCGCAGTGCAGAGCACCTGTGACGCCGGAAGGCAGAGCCTCAAAAATGGCAGCGACAAATTTTCCTGCGCATAGCATCCCATACCCGCGCCGGGAATACCGGAGGATCGCGCGCTCCATTGTGTTGCTTCTTTATTATACCATACCCGCGCCTGGAATGCAACTGTTTCTGCACGCTCCGCGGTTGCGTCTTCTGCAAGCCGTGCGGCGGAAGACAAAAAGCGCGGAGCGATCCGGAATTGTCTCGGATGCGCACGCAGAATCACAGGGAAGGGGAAGAACCGGGAAGGCAGGCTGTAAAGCAGACGGAAAAAGATGGGGGAAAGCACGCTTCCTGCAAACCGTTCTTTCCGCTCGCTTTGCGGTCGGCTCTGTGCGCTTTTGACGGAGCCTTGTACGGCACGGATCTGCCGGAAGCGGCATCCGTGCGTCGCGGCAGGCGGATGGACGAGTTGCGACAGACGGATGGAGGCGCTGCGACAGACGGATGGAGGCGCTGCGGCAGACGGATGGAGGCGTTGCGGCAGGCGGCGAAGAAGACAGCCCCTCTTATCCTGCCCGCAGGAGAAGACGCGGGAGCCTGTTCCCGATTCCGGCAGATTGCTGAGATCCGCTCTTATTCTGCCCGCAGGAGAGGACGCAGGAGCAGAGCGTCCGTCAGAGAGGGTCAGGTCCGGGTAACGTGCTTTTTTTCTGCTCCGGAGCGGCGGGCAGTCATCTTTTCCGCATAGAGTGTCCGGTAGAGACGGTCATAGGCTGCCGCCATATTCTCTGCCCGGCCGGCACGGCGGTAACGTGCGATTGCCCCTGCGGAAAGAGAGGCATAGAGCGCACGGTCGGTTCGGATTCTTTCGATACAGGCGGCGAGCGCCGGCGCATTCCCGGCCGGAAAGAGCAGACCGTTTTCCCCTGGCCGGACCATTTCGGGATTGCCGCCGAAGTCGCTGGCAATGCAGGGGATTCCGAGGCTCATAGCCTCGGAGAGCGCAAGCGAGGAGGTTTCGGTGCCGGTCGAACAACTGAGCGCGACGTCAAAGAGATTGACATACGGTGCCACGTCCGTCACTTCACCGACCATCAGGACCTGTCCGCACAGCGGCGGCGCTGCGATCCGCTTGCGGATGGCCGCCTCTTCCGGCCCGCCGCCTACCAGCAAAAAGCGGTACCCCGTATGCTGCGAAAGCAGAATTTCGGCCGCGTCGAGCAGGGTGCTGTGCCCTTTGACCGGGGAAAGGCGCGCGGCAAGTCCGACAACAAAATCCCCCTCCCGCAGACCGAGCTGCAAACGCAGGTCACGTTTTTCGGGATCCGACAGGCGGCGAAGCGCCCGTGCGCCGTTCGGGATCCGCGTGATTTTCCGGGCGGGGATTCCGAGGGCACGCAGATTTTCCGCAGCGGCCTCTGCGGTCGCTATGGTGGTATGGGTGAGAACGGCATCGCCAAGCCTGTTCAGTGCATGCCGCACAGCGGCGGCGGGAGCAGTGTCGGGATAGGCGCAGTGCCGTGTGGCAATCCGGATCGGGACGCGGGCGGCGAAGGCGGCAATGCGGCCGCCGAGCGCGGCGTGGGTGTGTACGATGTCCGGCTTTTCCCGACGCAGGCAGGCGGTCAGCCGGGGCAGATCTGCCGGTGCAAAGGACCGGTCCTTCCGGGTCAGCAGCGGCAGGCAACGGATCCCCAGCGCTTCGTACCGGGGCAGCATGGCCGCTCCGCGCGGCAGGATTACGGCAATCTCTTCTTTGGGCAGCTCGGTATACCGCAGCAGATTTTCCAGCAGAATACCCGCGCCGCCGGTGTTACTGTCGGTCAGGATATGGAGGATTTTCATTCTGTTCTCCTTTTGTGAGATGTGCCGCCGCCGGCGGCTCCTTTTCCCGCAGCGATCAAAGGCGGAAAGCGGTGCTGCCTGTGCGGAAAAGCCCGGTGCCGGTGGCGGCCGGCGGAGTTTCTTTCCCCGGCATGGCAGGGTAACTGCATGGAGGCCCCCGCCGGGGGGTTCTTTCCCGGCATGGCGGGGTAGCTGCATGGAGGCACCCGCCATCCGTTACGCATCCGGATATTCCGTCCGGTATGGTAATGAACCGGTTCATTTTGCCGATGCAGTACGGTCTGTGCCTTTGTGCATGGATGGTTCGTTGTATCCATGGAAAAGACATCCTTTTCGGGTTGGACGGAAATTTTCCCCGATGGATGTTTGCTCATACTCCATCCCCTTTCCAGCGGGCAGTCTTCTGTCCCGGGTCTGGGGTGCATATGAGGTCCGTTTTTCTGCCCGACAGCTGTGTATAGCAATCCGGTAGGCTCTGCCTGCTGTATTATAACCGGCCCGGCGTGTGGCTTTCTGATCGCCGACGGCGGAGCGTTCTTCGGGCGATGCCTCTGTCCCCTATGTCTGCCTTTGTGGCGATCGCGGTCAGGGAGCCGGCAAAGCACACCGAACCGAAAAAGGCATACGCGCATACTTTTAGTATGCGCGTATGCCTTGGAAAATATATCTGCCAAACGGCACCACTTCTGTTGCGCGTGTGCCTCGCCTGTGTCTGCCCGCTGGACGGCCGGATCTCTGCAGCTGTACTGAACTTACATGGCGGAGGGCGATGCTTCGGCCGGAAGATCTGTTGTACTGACCGGATCCCGTGTGTCGTGAACGGGCTTTTTTCTTTTTCCGCGGAAATAGTCTGTCAGGATGCTGCGACATTCTTCGGCACACACGCCCCCGGTTGTTTCAAAGCGGTGATTGAGCGGAAGCGCACAGATATCCAGTACCGACCCGCAGGCGCCGGCCCGTGGGTCTCTGGCTCCGAAAACCACTCGTTCGATCCGCGCATTGACTGCGGCCCCGGCGCACATGGGACAGGGTTCCAGCGTGACATACAGCGTGCAACCGGGCAGTCGCCAGCCGCCGAGCTTGCGGCAGGCTTCCTCAATAGCGAGAATTTCGGCATGATGGGTGGCACAGCGGGAGGTTTCCCGGGTGTTCCGCGCTGCGGCGAGTATGCATCCGTCGCGTACGATGACCGCGCCGACCGGTACCTCGTCCTCTTCGGCCGCTTCCTGCGCCAGGGCGAGGGCACGGCGCATGAAGCGCATGTCCTGTACAGTCTGTGCATCGTTTTCTGCGCCGGTACTCTCTGTGGAGCCGGGCGGGACGGGCGGTATTTTTTCCGGGGCATCGGATGGGAAGGTGTGGGGATCTGGGTTCATGGGAAGTCTCCTTTCGGATCGGTCGGAACAGGATGTCGCTGCGGGAAAAGCCGGGTAGAATTCTGTGACGCCGATGCTGCCCGTCCTACCCGGCGGCACGGCGGTCCTCCGGGCGGGATGGTCGGGCTGGCAGGGGGTGTATTATCATAAGCGTTTGTATTCTGAGGCGCGTGAGTCTTCCCGGGAGGAGGCAACAGGCGCGTGTCTCTGCTTTTCCGCTTTTGCCGGAGCTTTCCGGAAATCCGGATGGACGTCTGTGCCTGTATCCTCTTCGGCGCAGTCGCCCCTGTGTTGTTCGTATTCCGTCATATTCACGGTAGTATTGTAACCGAAAAAAAGAAATCCGTCAAGACCCGCGGGTCTTTCCGGCCGTGTACTTGACAGACCGGGGAAAAACGCGTATAATGCACAGTATGCGCCCGGCAGTATGCCGGGAGATTTTCCGGAACGGAGGCCTGTATGGATTCGCCCAAAACCTACCTGCCCACCTTTTGTACCTGCTATGTTGCGTATGTGATACAGGCAGTGGTGAACAATCTGGCACCGCTGCTGTTTGTGACCTTTGTGTCAGAGTACGGCTTGCAGCTGACGCAGATCTCGCTTCTGATTGCATTTCATTTCGGCGTGCAGCTTCTGACCGACCTGGCGGCAGTCCGGTTTGTCGATCGGATCGGATACCGTGCCTCCGCGCTGCTTTCGCACGGCCTGGCGGCGGCCGGCCTGCTCGGACTGGGCATTCTGCCGGATCTTCTGCCGGATCCGTTTTCGGGGATTCTGCTTGCGGTTTTTCTGTATGCGACGGGCGGTGGCCTGATCGAGGTGATTGTCAGTCCGATGGTGGAAGCCTGCCCGACACGGAGAAAGGCAGCGGCCATGAGTCTGCTGCACTCGTTTTATTCCTGGGGGCAGCTGGCGGCGGTCGGCCTTTCGACACTGTATTTTGCGGTGGCAGGACTCGCTGCCTGGCGTATGCTCACCCTGCTGTGGGCGGTGCTTCCGCTGCTGAACGGCATGGCCTTTCTGTTTGTCCGTATAGCCTCTCCTGCTCCCGAAGCATCGGGCGCCGGGGAGGTCCGCCGGCTCTTTGGAAACCGGTATTTTTATCTTTTTCTTCTGCTGATCCTGTGCGCGGGGGCGGCGGAGCTGACGGTCTGTCAGTGGGCCTCGGCATTTCTGGAAACCGGGCTTGGAATCCCGAAGGCGACGGGCGATCTGCTCGGGGTATGCCTTTTCTCGGTGTTCATGGGGCTTTCGCGGGTATTGTACGGCCTGTTCAGCGAGCGCCTTCCGCTGCGGAATTTTCTGATTCTGAGCGGGATACTCTGCGTGGTTTCCTATCTTATGCTGTCACTTTCCGCCAACCCGTATGTTGTGTGTGGGGGATGTGCACTTTGCGGGTTCTCGGTAGGAATCATGTGGCCCGGCACCTATTCCATGGCGGCGCGGCACCTGTCGGGCGGGACGGCGATGTTCGCCATGCTGGCGCTTTCGGGCGATCTTGGGTGCGTGCTGGGCCCCGCGCTGGCCGGATTTGTCGCGGATGCGGCCGGCGGCCGGCTGTCGGTGGGGATTCTCGTCGGACTGATTTTTCCGCTGTTTCTGGCTGTGGGGTATTTTTTGCCGGCCCTGCGTGGGGAGAAAAAGACGGTGCCGGATCCGGATGCGATACAGAAAAGCGCCGCAGAGTAACATGCTCTGCGGCGCTTTTCTTTTGCCGTCCTGGACATCAGTCTTCTATAATTTCACTGTCAAAGGTCAAAGAAGCCTGCTGGCTGTCCTCGGAGAGAAAGGCGAGCGGGTCTACGGCAACGCCCGCCTCGGTCATCTCGAAATGCAGGTGTGGCTCGTCCGCAATCTCGCAGAGTGCGCTCTCTCCGACGGCACCGATGGTGTCGCCGGCCTGCAGTGTGGCGCCGGCCTTTATCCCTTCGGCAAGCTCGGGTGAGAGATTTTTGTAGATGCTGACAATGTCATCGTCATGAGAGACCGAGACGCAGGTGCCCATCAGTGCGTCTTCCCATACCTCCTTGACAACACCGTCGGCCGCAGCACAGACGGGATCTCCGAGCTGTGCGGCAATATCAATGCCGGTGTGCACGCGCCAGTCACCCATGGTCTGGGAGAAGACCAGCGTTTCGGTATCGTGCTGCTTGGAGACATGACCGGAGAGCGGGCAGAGGAAGACGGTTTCGGCATCCTCCCCTCCGGTAGGCTGAGAGGGATTGTTCGGGGTATTGGTGGTGGTAGAGCCGGATCCGGAGGGGATACTGCCGGTGTCAGGAGGACGGTTGACCGCGGCCACAATGCCGATGATGACCGCTACAATGCAGAGAGCAGCGACAATCACGGTATAAAGGACGCGGTTGGCTTTCGGAGAAAAAGATTTCTTTTCCATGTCATGTTGTTCCTTTCGAGAAAATTACAGCCATAGTGTTGTCCCTGCAAAAGGGTTTTATGCAGGGGGACGAAAAAAAGCGAAGGAACAAAAAGCATGGAGCACACAGACCCCGGGAGAAAGCGGGAAACTGCGGCAACAGCGGCAAAAATAAAAAGAAAACGGCGGCCAATGCCGCCGTTTTCTGTAGAAAGGGAATGCGTCAGGATGTCAAAGTGACAGAAGAATAGTAGTTAGTGACAGAAGAATAGTAGTTATTGATGTAATCCTGAATGGCCTGTGCATCCCCGCTTTGTACGAGTCTCTGAAATTCTGGGTCATTGAGAAGTTCCATATAGATGGAAAAGCCCTGGATGAACATCACGGTCATATAGGCGGAGACAATCAGACCGATGATGCCGATGATCAGCCCTGTGACGGCGAGGCCGCGGAAGGACTTTGCCCGGACCCGGTCCACAATGGCGAAAAGGATCGCAAGGCAGGCAGGAATCAGTGCGATGGGGCCGGTGCAGCAGCAGACTACGCTGAAAATGGAAAGGATCAGCGACGCAACGGCAAAGCCGGTGCCGACCGGAGGGCGCTCATCGATCATGGGCGCAAAATAGGCGGAAGAATCGCGGGGCGGCGCATTGAAATAGCCGGGATTGTCGTTATCGGGTGTGGGTGAGGCCGGTGTCATGTTCGGATCTTTGTCCATACTGGTATCCTCCTGAAAAGATAGAAAAGTTTTCTATCTATGATTATAGCATGGTATCGCAAAAAAAACAACATTTTTTGTCGCGGGCGGGAATTTTTTTCGGAAGTGCCGGATGGATCAGGAGATCTGCGGGTTCCGGCTGGTTGTCCGAGAGGGAAACGGTTTCCCGGAGCCTCTTTTCTGCGGGGGGCGCTTTCCTGCGGCGCAGTGCGTTTTGCAAGTTTTTTTGCAAAGCGAGTTCTCGCCGCGGGGGGTGACAAATGCAGGAAAGTATGCTATACTGT
>CALWTT010000008.1 GCA_944384545.1 uncultured Clostridia bacterium
CAGCTATTTTGTGGGGACATGGCCGGGCATGGTCGTACAGCTGATTCTGGTACCGCTTCTGGTGGAGGCAATGCGGCGTGCCGGCCTGCTGTACTACGGACCGGAAAACGCCATCTCCCGCGCGCCGGACAAATCCTGATCCTGGCGGCTGTGTTCTGCCACCCGGCCAGCTGTGTACGCGCCCTGTCGGCTTGTGTCCTGTGATGCGGCGGCCGGCTGTTATATGTCTTGTTGGCTGTGTCCTGTGACGCGGCGGCTGTGTGCTGCGGCACCGGCATACTGCCCCCTTGTTCGTTGGTATGTACGCTGGGACACCGGTATGTGCGGATGCTCTGCACAGAACGGAAGAAGAGGGCGCCTGTATGCACTTCCGCACGCCGGAGGCTGTGCGGTGTTCTATGGGATTCGCTGTGCATATGCGGCCCGTGTGTCGGGATGGGAAAGGAGACACCATGCGTTACGATATCTGTATCCTGTCGGACGAGCGCGATTTTGCGCAAATGCTGGCACTGGAGCTGCGCCGTGACGGGCGGCGTGTCTGTGTGTGTACCGACCCGACGTCGCTGCCGGAGGCGGAGATCTGCCTGCAGGACGCGGACCGTTTTCCCGCGGTACGACCGGCCTGCCGGGTTCTCCGCTACGGGCGGGGTGAGGGGGAGGGCACGGAAGAATTTCTTGCCCGCCCCTTTCGCCTGGATGCGCTGGAGGGCCTGCTGCTCCGCACGCGGAAGATGCGCGGCCTGCGCATGCTGCCGGACGGAACCGATCTGCTGATGGACGGGGAGCGGATCCATCTGACCCCCGGCGAGCATGCACTGCTTGCGCGGCTGGTTGCTGCCGAGGGGAAACCCGTGCGGCGGGAAACGCTGCATGCGGAGGTTTTCGGTGGGAAAGGGGACCCCGGCATCGTCAATGTGTACATGCACTATCTGCGCCGGAAGCTGGAGAGAAACGGCCGCCGCGTGATCTGTGTGATGCGGGGGCAGGGGTACATTCTGCGGACAGAGGAGGCGACGCCATGATCACGCTGATTACGGGGGAATTCGGCAGCGGCAAGACCACGGCCATTGCGGAGGCGGTGCGCGCGGACGTGGCGGCCGGCCGTCGCGCCTATCTGCTGGTACCGGAACAGCAGACCGTGCTGACCGAGGCGTATATGGCAGATCTGCTTCCGCCGTCGGCGCCGCTGTACTTTGAGGTGACCAATTTTTCGCGTCTTTCCAATACGGTGTTCCGTCGAGTGGGCGGGCTGTCCTACAAGTATGCAGATGCGGGGACGCGGACGCTCCTGATGTGGCGGGCCATGGCGGAACTGCTGCCGCTGTTGCACGAACCGCCGGACAAGGGAGTGCCGGAGCTGGGACGTGTGCGGAAGATGACGGCGGCGATGGGAGAGCTGAGCGCGCTGGGGCTGAGCGCCGCGGCATTGGAGCGGGCGGCCGGACAGCTGCCGGAGGGGGGACATCTGCGGGACAAGCTGAACGATCTTGCCCTGCTTTCGACGCTCTACCATGCGCTGCTCCGGGAGCGATACAACGACACCGGGGATGACCTGACCCGGCTGGGTGACCTGCTGCTCTCGGCGGGGGAGGATCTGCTGGAGGGGGCGCATGTCTATGCGGACGGTTTTATCAGCTGTACCGAGCAGGAGTACCGGATCCTGCGGGGAATCTGCCGCTTTTCGGACCTGACCTTTACGCTGACCCTGCCGGAGGGCTGTGAGGAGCAGCTCTGTTACAGCGAAACGCGGGAAACGGCGATGCGCCTTGCGCGGATGGCGGAGGAAGCAGGGGTAGGATTTGTGCGTAGGGATTGCGGAGAGAACCGGCGCGCCGCATCGCCCCGGTTGCGTGCTGTTTTGCAGCAGCTTTTTGCAGACGGAGCGGAACAGACCGAATCCGTGTGTCGTGTATTGCCGGATGACGGTAGTCTTTCGCTGGTCAGCGCATCCGATGCTTTTGCGGCGGCGGAGTATATTGCGTCGGACATTGCACGGCGGGTACAGGAGGAGGGGGCACGTTACCGGGATTTTGCCGTGGTGGCACGTCATGCGGAGAATTATGCGGGGCTGCTGG
This sequence comes from uncultured Clostridia bacterium, assembly GCA_944384545.1. Classification (GTDB taxonomy): domain Bacteria; phylum Bacillota; class Clostridia; order Oscillospirales; family CAG-272; genus UBA1740. The sequence goes on from CALWTT010000008.1 coordinate 2,076, forward strand.
ATGTGGCGTTTGAAAATGCGGCCATCCCCTGCTTTCTTTCCAAAAAGACCGACGTAGGTGTCTATCCCGCTGTCAAACTCATGTATACAGCCTATGCGGTCTGCACCGGCGGATGGCGGCAGAGCGATGTGATCTCCTACCTTAAATGCGGCCTGTCCGGCGTATCGCCGGAAGATATCGACATATTCGAACAGTACACCTCCCGCTGGAAACTGAGTGGGCGCCGGATCACGGACGAGGAGCCCTGGACCATGCATCCGGACGGATATACACCGGAGCTGACGGCGCGCGACGCACAGATTCTGCGTCGGGCCGAGGAGGTGCGGCAGCGTGTGCTCGAACAGCTGCTTCCGCTGTCTGAGAGCTGCGCAAGACGCCCGATACGCCGGCATGCGGAGAGTCTGTACGATTTTCTGACGGCACTGGACGTGGAGGATCAGCTTCTCAGTCGCGCAGAAGCGGCCCGTATGTTGCAAAAAGAGGCGGAGGCAAATGAACTTTCCCGCCTGTTCGGAAAGATCTGCGAAGCGCTGGACCGGCTGACCGAGGCATTGCCCGACATGGAAACCGACGGGGAGACCTTTGCGGAGCTGCTTCGCCTTGTGCTGGGCGAGACCGACATGGCGCATATCCCGACAGCGCTGGATCAGGTGACGGTAGGCTCGGCGGACCTTCTGCGGATCGGGGAGGTGCGGCATATCTATCTGATCGGGGTCAATGAGGGAGAATTCCCGGCGCCGGCGGAAGAGAGCGGACTGTTCAGCGAATCCGACCGTCGGATTCTGGGGGCGCTGGGACTGCCTGTGAAGCCGGATGTGGTGCGGCGTTCGGCGCGGGAACTTTTCTGTTTTGCGCGTGCGTTTGCGGCGTCGCAGGCATCGGTCACGGTGCTTTGTGCCGAGAACGCGCTCGGAGGCGGGGCGCTTCTGCCCGCCCCGGTCTTTCTCCGGCTTTCCGGGCTGACCGGGCAGGAGGTGATCCGGACGCGAGAGCTTCCGCCGGAGAAACGGTTTTACCGGCCGGGTACGGCACTGGACTATCTCGGGATTCTTTCGGGGAGTCCGGCGGGACGGGCGCTTGCCCGTTGTTTTGCGGAACGGCCGGAGGGGGCGCGCGCACTGGAGGGCTTGCGGATCCCGCTGGTGGACGCTGTCTGCCGTCTTCGGCCGGAGACCGTGCGTCGCCTGTACGGAAAAGGCATTTCCCTGACCCAGGCGCGGATGGATCAGTACCGCCGCTGTCCGTTTGCCTATTTCTGCCGGTATGTACTCCGGCTTGACCCCGCCCGCCGCATTGAATTCGGCTATGCGGACGTGGGCAACCTGTTGCACGCGGTGCTCGAACGTGTTTTCTCATCCCTGTCGTGCGGGAAAACCGACTGGCACGCGCTCCCGATGGAACAGATGCGGGAGCGGACAGCCCGGATCCTTGACGAATATATCACAAAAGTGTGTCCGGCATCCCAGCAGCGTACCCCCCGTCTTCTCCACCAGATCTCTCAGCTGCGTCGCGCGGCAGATCTTCTGGTCGGCGAGCTGTGCGAGGAATTTTCCCAAAGCGAATTTACACCGGCGCTGTTTGAGCTGGATCTTGCTTCCCCCGACCCCGAAGCGCCCGGAGCACCGACCTTCCTCCTCCCGGACGGAACCCCGGTCCGCCTGTACGGCCGGATCGACCGGGTGGATACCTGGCAAAACGAGGGACGGACCTATCTGCGCGTCATCGATTACAAATCCGGCGATACAAAATTTTCTCTGGACGATATCGCCCGCGGCCTGCATCTGCAGCTGCTCGTCTATCTGTTTGCACTCTGGCATCCGGAGAATCCCGCCTTCCGGGAAAAGATTGCCGGGACGGGCGAAATTTTGCCGGCCGGTGTGCTGTATACCGGCGCGCGCGTGCCGGAGAAGCTGTACGATGCGCCGCAGACCAGCGAGACGGTTCTTGCCGATGCGCACCGATCGGTATACCGCAGCGGCCTGCTGCTTGCGGACGAAACCGTGCTTCGCGCGATGGACCGGGATCTTTCCGGGCGGTATCTTCCTGTCAGGCTCCGTGCGGACGGAAGCTTTTATAAGGCCAGTGAGAAGTCGCTTTCAACCCTGGAGCGGCTGGGAAGCCTGCTCGGATCGTTGGAAACAGCGGTCTGCCGTCTGGCGGGCGGCCTGCGCGCCGGAGACGGCACGGCCCGCCCTCTGTCGGAGGGAGGAAACCGCCATGTCTGCCGGTATTGCGATATGAAGGCGGTCTGCCGTTCTGCGCGTCTCGAATAGTGCAGATTGTATAAAGCGTTTACCTGAAAATCGGCAAAAGTGCCGATTGTTCATGCGTTGCTTTTCCTGTATAATATTTTTGTATGGATTTTTTGAAGGCAGGAACAGGAAATGGCAAAGCGAGTGAGCGAGCCCTTCTGCTGAGGCTGTTTCTGGCGCAATCTTTGTGTGGAGGAAAAAGCATGAAACGGAGAATATTGGCATTACTGCTGGCAGGGATGATTTGCGGAATGGCGGTGGGATGTGCCGGACCGGGCGGGCCGACGGGCGACACAACCACCGGAACCGGCAACACGACCGGCGCGCCCGACACCGGTACCCGTCCGCAGGACCCGGTAGAGCCGACGTATGTGAAGCAGTATCCGTATACCGACGAAGAAGGAGTGCTGCACATCCGGTATCAGGATACCTATCGGTTTGAGAACAGAATTGCGGAAATTGCCGACACGGTGATCACCAGCCGTGTGTGCGGGAGCGATCAGCCGGACAGCGAGCTTCTGCGCCAGCTGGATGACCAGACGGTATATGCTGCGGGATGCGGAACGGCGACCGTACGCTTCCGTCAGAGGGAACAGAAGATTGTGGTGGATCCGTCGCCGATCAACCTGCTGCTGGTGAGCGGACAGTCCAACGCATCGGGGGACTGGAGCTTTTACGGCACCGACCGTGTGGATCTGCAGCAGACCTATGGGGAATACTATATCCGTTCGGCGCCGACCATGGCGTATATGACCTTTACTTCTCAGGGCCTGAGCCTGAACGATACGGGGTACAATGCGCCGGAGGCCTTTGTCACGGACACGCTGAACTGGGAGGCGCCGCGGAGCAATGTAAGCGGATGCGATCCACGCTTCCTGACCGATCCGGACAGCCGTTTCGGGAATGCGGGATGGTGTGCGGGCCTGGCGTACGAGTGGACCGAGCGGACGGGGGAACGCGTCTGGATCGTGAATGCCTCGCACGGCGGCATGCCGATCTCGACCTTTCTTCCCTCGGAAGACGGCACAGTGGTGGACAACGACTATTACCAGGCCGTAGCGGTCTTCCGTCTTGCGCTCGACACCCTGAAGCGGGAGGAGGAGGCCGGACATTTCACTCTGAACCATTTTGGCTATTACTGGTTCCAGGGCGAGAGCGACAGAAGCCGTGACGATACCTACTATCTGACCCAGTTTGCCAAGGTGCACGAAGGCTTTCAGAGGGATGTGGTCTACGAATATGCCGGAGAGCGCCGGACGCTGGAATTCTGCGGCATTATGACATTGCGTTCCTGTCAGGACAGCGTGGGCAATTCGCTTGCTGAGCTGTACATGACCGGTCCGCGTCTTGCCCAGTACCAGATGGGAGACGCGGCGGAAGGTGTATTTGACAATGTGTTCATCGCGAGCAACGTGACCGAGAAATGGGTCGGCGGAAACGAAAATGTCGAAACCTATTTTCTGGAGCGGTACGGGAGTGCGGATGCCTTTGAGGAGATCTTCGGATACAGCATGCCGTATACCATGTTTGAGCTGCATCCGAACATCCACTACCTGATGAAGGGGCATAACGAGATGGGCGTGGATGCGGGGCGCAATACCCTGCTGTATCTGAACCGGGAGCATCCGGAGACCTCCTATCGTCTGCCGTACGGGCCGGATACCCCGACGGTCAGGCTTCTTGCGGTGGACGGGTATACCGAAATCACGGATATGCTGACGGTGGATATGGTGTCGATGAGCGGATATCTGTGTCCGCGGGTAGAGCCCGCATACATGGCGAGCGCGGGACTGACGCTGTCATGCACAACGCCCGGTGTCCGTATAGACGGATACCGCTTGATCTGCGAAGATCCGTCGGTGCGTTCGGCCGAGATCCGTGTTCTGCTGGATGGGGAGGAGATCCGGTGCTATGCGCTGGAGATCCGGGTACAGAGCTCGCTTTCGGCGAATCTTCCGACATACAGCAAGGCGGTGGACGGCAGCTATTCTCTGGACGAGGGATGGGAAGAAAATTCGTGGAAGCTGGGATATCTGACCTACGCAACGGGTGTTTTCACACCATTCCGGCAGATAGAAGAAAATGGCTGGCTGTATGACGGCGTTCAGCTCTGGGGCGGCCGCGGCGGATTCTTTGCGACGGACAGCTGGAAGGCCGGGATTCCCAACCGGCGGGATATGGGACTTGCCGCCTCGTATACGGTATCCGAGAGCGGGGTGCTTGGTGTTTCGGCGGATATGCTTCTTCCGAATCTGAACAATACGTATTTTGCCGTTTTCCTGAACGGCGATATGATATTCCCGACAGAAGGCGGAACGCCGGGGTCGTCGTCGGATTGGTATACAATCCATGCAGGAACCGACGCGACCGATGCAGCGACGCTCAACGAAGCGCTGGCGCAGCTGCAGATTGCGGTGGAGAGCGGCGATGAGCTCTGCTTTACGCTGACGCAGTTCGGCGAAGGGGTCGGGCAGGTGATTTTGTATCCGACGGTTTGGTATCTCGAAGATGAGTAAGCGCAGGGAACGGCCCGCCGCAGCGGGCCGTATGCCTTTTTTTGCGGCGCTTCCACAGGGGAGCAGGGAAGAAACAGAGAAAGAGAGAGGGACAGGAGAAACAGCATGTTCGTATATGAGCGCGCGGTGCAGTATTACGAAACCGATAAAATGAGCATTGTCCACCATTCAAATTACATCCGTTGGATGGAGGAAGCGCGGATTGCGTTTCTCGGGCAGGCGGGACTGCCGTATGTAGAAATGGAGGCTGCGGGGGTGGTATCGCCGGTGGTTTCGCTTTCGATTGCATACAAGAAGTCCTGTCGGTTCGGAGACAGGATCCGGATTGCAGTATGGGCGGATTCTTACAACGGATTCCGTCTGTGTGTAGGATACCGCATGACAAACAGCGTGACGGGGGCGACGGTGGCGGAGGCCCGGTCGCAGCATTGTTTTCTGCGGGAGGGGCGGGTTTGTTCGCTCCGGAAGGAGCTTCCCGCTATGCACGAGCACCTGACCCATGCATCGGAAGAGCGGAACACATGGGAAGAAGCGCAGAACACATGAGAAAAAAGAGGGGCGCGCCGGAAGAATCCGGTGCGCCCCTCTTTTGTAACGATCCGGGCAGAGACAGGCTCTCTCCGGATACAGGGATCAGAGTTCGGCGAAATACTTGATGGTTCTGACCATCTGGCTGGTGTAGGAGTTTTCGTTATCATACCAGGCAACGACCTGCACCTGATAGAGGCCGTCGCTGATCTTGGTCACCATGGTCTGGGTGGCATCGAAGAGCGAGCCGTAGGTGATGCCGATGATATCCGAAGAAACCAGCGGATCCTCGGTGTAGCCGAAGGAAGCGGAGGAAGCGGCCTTCATGGCAGCATTGATGCTGTCGGGCGTGATGTCATTTCCCTTGACAACGGCTACGAGAATGGTGGTGGAGCCGGTGGGAACCGGTACGCGCTGTGCGGAGCCGATCAGTTTTCCGTTCAGTTCGGGAATGACAAGACCGATCGCCTTGGCGGCACCGGTGGAGTTCGGAACGATATTGACCGAGGCAGCGCGTGCGCGGCGCAGGTCGCCCTTTCTGTGGGGACCGTCGAGAACCATCTGGTCTCCTGTGAAGGCATGGACCGTGGTCATGATGCCGCTCTGGATGGGAGCATAATCGTTGAGTGCCTTGGCCATGGGAGCGAGGCAGTTGGTGGTGCAGGAAGCGGCCGAGATGATCTGATCGTCGGCGGTCAGGGTGTTCTCATTGACCGAGAAGACGATGGTCTTGGTAGCCTTGTCGGCAGGAGCGGAGATGACGACTTTCTTAGCGCCGGCATGGATATGCGCCATGGCCTTCTCCTTGGAGGTATAGAAGCCGGTGCATTCCAGCACGACGTCGACGCCGATCTGCCCCCAGGGGAGGTTGGCGGCATCCTTTTCGGAATAAATGCGGATGGTCTTGCCTGCGACGGTAATGCTGTCCTCACCGGCGGAGACGGTATCGGCCAGAGCGTAGCGGCCCTGTGCGGAATCGTACTTCAGAAGGTGAGCGAGCATTGCGGGACTGGTCAGATCGTTGATGGCAACGATCTCGTATCCCTCTGCGTTGAACATCTGGCGGAAGGCCAGACGGCCGATGCGGCCAAAGCCGTTGATCGCAACTTTTACTGCCATGATAATGTCCTCCATATATATTATTTATTTTTTGCGAGAATAGGTTTTCACTCCAAGCTATTATAGCACACAATGCGTCGTGGTACAAGGCCTTCGGGAAAATTTTCTCATTTTTGTAACATTTTACGCTGCGTCTGCCAGTCTTTGGCAAGGCGCCGGGACTCGGAAAGGATGACACGTCCGGTGAAGATCGGCAGAGCGGCAAGGCGTGGGATACGGGAGGGCTGACGGAGGGTGCGGAAAAGCCATTCGAGGCCGACCCGCCGCATGGGTTCGGGTGCGCGCGGGACAACACCGGCGAAAACATCCAGAGCTCCGCCGAGCGCGAGCGAGAGGCAGGGTGGACGGAAGCGGTCGATGAAGAGCTCCTGCCGGGGAGAGCCGAGGCAGACGAACAGCAGATCGGGTTTTGCGAGGCGGATTGCGGCGACCACGGCATGCTCCATGCCGGCCGGATAGAAGCCGTTCTGTGCACCGCAGATGCGGATGCGGGGGAAGCGTTCGGAGATCCGGTGCGCGGCGCGGACGGCGATGCCGGGTTCCGCTCCGAGCAGGAAGAGGCGGTATCCCTTCGGCGGGGCGGAGGCGAGCAGGGCCTCGGCAAAGTCAATGCCGGGCATACGGGTCAGACGTTTTCCGCACAGGCGGGCGGCGGCGGTAATTCCTACACCGTCCGGAAGAAGAAGATCGGCGCGGTTGAGCAATGCGGCAAAAGAGGGATCCCGTGCGGCGCGTTCGGCCATTTCCGCATTGGGCGTATAGATGGCGGCGGGGCGGCGGAGGGCAATCAGATGGTGGGCGGCGGACAGTGCACCCGGCTGGGTAAGACCGGTCATGTGCAGATTCAGAATTTTGACGGTGGGATATTGGGCAGACATAAAACACACACTCCTTCCGGTACAGTATTCCCCGGAAGGAATGTGTGTATGCGGTATATTCCTATGAGAAACGGCGGTTTGGGTCTGCATGCCGTTGTCGACGCCGGCCTTTGTTTTTCGTTCAGCCGATCTGCGCAAGAACCGCGTCGCGGATCAGCATTTGCCCGTCATTGTTGGGATGAATGCCGTCCCGGCAGAAATAGGGATGCGGATCCCACTTTTCGAGAAAGGCGGAGCGCAGATCCAGAAGACGACAGGCGCAGTCCCGCGCCAGCCGTGAGAGCAGCAGGGAATAGCGCTCATGGTAGCGGTAGATTTTGTTCGTATCGCCCAGCCAGCGCAGAATATTGTCGCGGTTGAGCCGTCCGGCGGAAAAGAAATCGAAATAGCTTTCGGAAATAATGGGGGGCAGGGTACAGAGTGCGACCGCCATGTTTTTTCTGCGTGCGAGGCGGATCATGTCGCGCATGTCGCGCTCGTAGAGGGCAAGCGGCGTTTTGGGCGCATGCTCGGCGTCGGGATTTTCGCTGATGGCGCGCCAGTCAAAATCGCAGTCGTTTCCGCCGAATTCGAGAAGCACCGCATCTCCCGAGAGTCCGGCTTCCAGATCGGCTTTCATCTGTGCGAGTCCGCTTTCGGCGGTCATACCCATGCGGGCGCGGTTGACGATTTCGATGCCGGTTTTCTCCGCAATGCTGTTCACGGCGGCACAGGGAGAGATGCGGTAACGGCCGTGTTCGTCGTCGTAGATGACGCCGCGGGCGAGCGAGTCACCAAAGACAAGGACCTTTTTGCAAGAGAACATAACCATCACCTGTTTCCATAATTATTTTATCTGGTTTTCGATACTATGTTATCATGTATGCGATGCTTTGTCAAGTGTTTTTGCAGGAAATTTCTACTGCTTTTTACGGAGCATGTCCTTGACTTGCCCGGCGGAATATGATAGAATACCAATATCAGTATGTCCGGAAGGAGGGGAGAATACGCATGGAAGAGGAAAAGACAGCATCGGCGGCGACGGCGGGGATCGGCCACGCGGAAGCGGTAGGATGGGACGAATTGCCGGACATCGGACTGTACATGGACCAGGTAACGGGATATCTGAACCGGCTGCTCTCCCCGCTGTCACCGGGGCGTGAGGACGCACCGTTGACACCGAGCATGATCAACAACTATGTGAAGAGCGGCCACATAGCGCGGCCGGTGATGAAGAAATACAGCCGGGAACAGCTGGCAGCGCTGTATATGCTCTGCTCGCTGAAAAAGAATCTGTCGATTACGGATGCAGCGGCGCTGATCTATTTTCTGACAGGGCAGGGCGGATCGCGGCGTGCGTATTCGCGGTTTGTGGAGCGGCAGCGGCGGACGGCGGAGGAAGTGAACCGGCAGATAGAAGCGCTGGGGCCGGATCCGACGGATGAGGTCATGACCGATCTGGCGCTGGAGCTGGTCCAGCGTGCGTGCGCGGAGCGTTTGGCGGCGGAATCGCTGATCTCGCAGCTGATTCTGCGGGACGATACGCGGCGTGCACAGCGGGAGGCGCGTGCAGAACGGCCGGACTGAGAGAAGGAGCCCGACTGAGCGGCAGGACGGACGTCGGACGCACAAAAACGGGACGGAAAAAACAGGAAAGCGGGAGACAGAGATAGGCCGGAGCCGGGCGATGCCCGGCTCCGGCGTTTGAGGAGGAAGAGGAAATGCGGCACAGAACCGATGTGGCGGTGATCGGGGCAGGACATGCGGGCGTGGAGGCAGCGCTTGCCTGTGCGCGGATGGGGCGCGACACCGTATTGTTTACGCTCTCACTGGACGGGATTGCGAATATGCCCTGCAATCCGTCGATCGGCGGGAGCGGGAAAGGGCATCTGGTCTACGAGATCGATGCGCTGGGCGGGGAGATGGGCTATGCGGCGGACTGCGTGACCCTGCAGGCCCGCACGCTGAACATCGGACGTGGTGCGGCGGTCCGCGCCAAGCGCGTACAGGCGGACCGTCTCGAATACCGCCGGCGGATGAAGGAAACGCTGGAGCGCGAAGCGCGGCTCTCGGTGGTGCAGGCGGAGATCACGGATCTTTGTCTTTCGACGGACGACGACGGCATTTCCCGTGTCCGCGGCGTGGTGACGGCCATGGGGGAGGTATGGGAGGCGGCGCGCGTGATCGTATGCACGGGTACCTACCTCGGAGGATGCATATTCATCGGGGACTACCGGAAGGAATCCGGGCCGGACGCGATGCTTCCGGCAAACGGAGGACTGGGAGCGGCGCTGGTGCGCGCCGGCCTGCGTCTGCGCCGCTTCAAGACCGGAACACCGATGCGGATTGCGGGGCGCACGGTGGATACGACACGGATGGAGCGGCAGGAGGGGGAACGGGAAAGCCGTCCGTTTTCGGTCCGCACCGATCCGGCAGCATATGCGGCGCGTCCTGCCTTACCCTGTCATGTCGTGTATACCAATGAACAGACCCATCGGATCATCCGGGAAAACCTGTCGCGCAGCGCGCTGTATTCGGGTCATATCACGGGAATCGGACCGCGGTACTGTCCTTCGATCGAGACCAAGGTGGTCCGGTTTGCGGACAAGGAGCGGCATCAGCTGTTTCTGGAACCGACCGGTGCAACGAGCGACGAGATGTATCTGAGCGGATTCAGTACATCGATGCCGGTAGATGTGCAGTATGCCATGCTACGGACACTGCCCGGCTTTGAAGAGGCGCAGATCATGCGCTATGCCTATGCCATTGAGTATGACTGTGTCGATCCGCTCTGCCTTTGGCCGACGCTGGAATGTAAGGCGGTGCGCGGCCTGTACGGCGCGGGGCAGTTCAACGGTACCTCGGGATACGAGGAGGCGGCTGCACAGGGGCTGGTAGCCGGGATCAATGCCGTACTGTCCCTGCGCGGGGAGGAGCCGATGATTCTGCCGCGCGAGTCCTCCTATATCGGTACGATGATCGATGATCTGGTGACGAAGGGCACCGAGGAGCCGTATCGGATGATGACGTCGCGCTCGGAGTACCGTCTGCTTTTGCGGCAGGACAACGCGGCGGACCGGCTGAGCGATATAGGGTACCGTGTGGGACTTGTCCCTGCCGATCGGTATGCGGCATTCTGCGCCCGACGGGATCGCATCGAGAAAGAAGTGGACCGTGTGTCCCGAACCAGCATCGGACCGTCGGCGGAGGCCAACCGCATTCTGTGCGGGGCGGGGGCGGCGCCGCTGAGCGACGGCATCCGTCTGTCCGAGCTGATCCGCCGTCCGGAGCTGCATTACGATATGCTGGCGCCGGTCGATCCGGAACGTCCGGCGCTGGAGGCATCCGAGCGGGAGGCGGTGGAGATCCGGATCAAGTATGCAGGATACCTGCGGCGGGAGGAGGCCGAGGTGCAACGGCAGAAGAAGCTGGAAGAGAAGCGTCTGCCGCCGGATCTGGACTACGGAAGGATCCGCGGCTTGCGTACCGAGGCGGCCGAGAAGCTGTCGGCGATCCGGCCGCTGCATGTGGGACAGGCGGCGCGGATCAGCGGCGTGAACCCGGCGGACATCACGGTGCTGCTGCTGTATCTGCGGAGCAACCGGACAGATACCGATGCGGCCGAGGACGATCGGCGCTCTGACGCCGGCAGCGCGCTCTGATGGTATAGTATACTGTTTGACAAAAAACCGGAATCCCGCTGTGGGGATTCCGGTTTTTCTTTTTGTATATTGCTCCGTATATATCGCTTCGTGCCATCGTCCGGAAGGGAAAAGTCGCTGCCTGCGCCCCACAGGCTATCCTTCCATCGTGATTTCATAGAGCGAAAGCAGCTCTTCTTCGATCCGGGTGCGCGCGGTCTCAATCTCGGCTGCACGGACATAATCGGAGGCTGCCGGTCCGTACAGCTCGGCGCCAAGACGGTCCAGCTCGGCTTCCAGGATCGGGATGCGTTCTGTCGCTTGCGCACGCTTTCGCTCTTTTGCGCGGCGTTCGGCCGCTTCGCGCTTGCTCTGCTCATATTGCCGTTTGGCCTCGGTTTCCCCGCCGTGCCGGGAGCCGGGGTTCGCGGCCTGTTTTGCGGCGGCGGCCTCCTCCCGCAGACGCAGGTAGCAGGAATAGGCACCCTCGCCCGGGGAGAGCGGATAGTCACGACATCCATCCTCTGCGTGCGGATCAAGTTCGATCAGCCGCGTGGCGATCCGGTCGATGAAATACCGGTCATGCGATACCGCAATCACGGTGCCGGAAAATTCCGAAATCGCCTCCTCGAGGACCTCGCGCGAAGCGATGTCGAGATGGTTGGTCGGCTCATCCAGAATCAGCAGATTGACCGGCCGGAGCATCAGCACGGCGAGGGAAAGACGGGCCCTTTCCCCTCCGCTGAGCACCCGGACCGGCTTGTCCAGGTCCTCGCTGCCGAAGCGAAACCGTGCCAGCACGGTGCGGAGTTCGCCGTCGGTCATGCGCGGGTATGCGTCCCGCATCTGGCCGAATACGGTGTTTTCCTCCTGCAATGTCCGGTTTTCCTGGTCGTAGTATCCAAAGCGGATATTTTCCCCGATCCGCAGCTTCCCGCTGACCGGCAGGAGTGCGCCGGTCATCAGCTTCATCAGGGTGGATTTCCCGCAGCCGTTCGGCCCGAGAAAGAGCGCCCGTTCTCCTCGCCGGATCAGAAAGGAAAGGTGTTCGATCAGCGGTTTTCCTCCGAAGGAAAAGCAGAGATCGGAGGCCTGTACCGCGTTTCCCGCGCCGCGTTCCTCCTCCTCCGAGAAGCGGAAATGCATCGGCCGCTGCTCGGGCCGTACGGCCTCGATGCGATCCATACGCGCAATCTGTTTTTCCTTGGAGCGGATGGTTACAAAATTGTGCTCCTGTCCGCACCGGCGCTGAAATTCGATATTGGCACGGATGCGTGCGATCTCCTTCTGCTGTTCGCGATAGGCTTTTTCCTGGGTGGCCCGTTCGGCGTCCCGGAGCGCGCGGGCCTTGGAATAGCCGCCGGGATAGAGACGGGTGCTGCCCTGCTCGACATACAGGGTGCAGTTGGTCACGCGGTCGAGAAAATAGCGGTCGTGGGAGATCAGCAGAACCGTCTTCCGGTAGGAGGCCAGGAATTCTTCCAGCCAATGCAGGGCGTCGGTATCGAGATGGTTGGTGGGCTCGTCGAGCATCAGCAGATCCGGCTCTCTGCAAAGCAGGCGGGAGAGCGCAAGACGCGTGCTCTGTCCGCCGGAAAGCGCAGAAACCGGAAGCGAAAGCTCCGGCTCGGTAAAGCCCATCCGGAGCAGCATGGCACGGCAGCGGCTGCGGAAGGTATTGCCGCCCGCCTCATGGAAGCGACGGTGAACGGCCTCAAGCTCCCGGCTCAGCGAAACGCCCTCCTCCTCGGAAGCCGAGGCAGCGCGCGCTTCCAGCACGGCGATCTTTTCTTCGTCGGCGAGCAGCTCCGGAAAGGCCGCATACATATACGACAGAACCGAATCCCTGCCGCTGAGATTGGTTTCGGCGGTATTCTGCGGGAGGTATCCGACGGTGGCACCGTGCGCCAGATGGATCTCCCCCCGCGCGGGCGAAAGCCGGCCGGCGATTGCGCGCATGAGCGAGGTCTTTCCGACGCCGTTGTTTCCGAGGATTCCGAGCCGGTCCCCCTCATGGACCGCAAAGCCGATCCCGGACAGAATATCCTGTCCGGCAAAGGCCAGTGTCAGATCCGAAACAGTGAGAAGAATCATAATTGCTCCGTTTTCGTAAAAAATACTAAAAATATCTTGACAAGTACGAATACTGTGCTAAAATAAAGATAAGCGGAAGCGCCGAGCGGTATACCGTCACCCGTATGCGGCATCGGAAACTGAAGCGACCGCGCAGGGGCCGGCGGATCCACCGCACCCGCGCCGGGGGCCCCGGAAGAAGAAAATGTGTGAAGACTGTTACCATGCTTTTTGTCCGTCAGACTGTCCGTATCATGTGGGGGGGAAGGAGGAGCCGTCCTGCTGTGAGATCTGCGGGGAGGTGCTGTTTCCGGACAGCGACTGCTACGCATCGGGAGGACGGTATGTATGCGGAGCCTGTGCCGAGTCGCTGACGGTAGAGGAGGCCATTCTGCTGGGAGGACTGCGCGATACGGGCGATCTGCTTGCGTTGCTCGGCTATCGCCGCGTGCTCTGACGCGTTGCGGCGGGCCGGAGCGGGACCGTCCATCCAACAGCGGATGCGAAGTGGAACCGCCTGCCGGAAAGCGGATCCGGAGCGGAAGGCCGGTGCCGTGCCCCGGATGGCAGAAACAGCAGGACGAAAAGCAAAGCAAAAACAGAGAAAAAGGGAGAGACGCTCTCCCTTTTTTTCATGGACAGGGGCTCGGTCATGGGGGCGGAGAGACCGCGTCGAGAATGGCGAGCAGACGGCGGAAGTTCTCGGGCAATCCGCAGGAAAAGCAGAGCTCCTGTCCGGTGACGGGATGGCGGAAGCGGAGGGTGCCGGCATGGAGACATTGTCCGTGCAGGAGAGCGGCATGCCGGCGCTCAAACGGGGTAGGGGTACCGCCGTAGACCGGATCGCCGAGCAGAGGGTGACCGAGCGCCGACATATGCACGCGGATCTGGTGCGTGCGGCCGGTCTCCAGCTCCAGCGAAAGGTAGGTGATACCGGGATACCGGGCAAGCACACGGTAATGGGTGACGGCGTTCCGTCCCTGCCCCGGCGGGCAGACGGCCATTTTTTTACGGTCGGTGGGGTGGCGCGCGATCGGCAGATCCACGGTACCTTCGTCGCGGTCGAAGCCGCCGCGGACCAGGGCATGATAGATGCGGCGGATGCGATGGCAGGAAAGATCGGCCGAGAGGGCGCGGTGGACTTCGTCGGTTTTGGCAACGACAAGCAGACCGCTGGTATCCTTGTCGATGCGATGCACAATGCCGGGGCGGAGCACGCCGCCGATACCGGACAGATGTCCGGCGCAGTGATGCAGGAGCGCGTTGACCAGCGTTCCGTCGGGATTCCCTGCGGCGGGATGCACGACCATGCCGCTCGGCTTATTGATGACCAGCAGGAAATCGTCCTCATAGACGATGTCGAGCGGAATTTCCTGTGGCCGCGCGACATCCTCGCGCGGTGGTGGGAGGGTATAGCATACGGTGTCACCGTCGCGCAGGCGTGCATTCTTGTCGGCGATGCGCCCATTCAGGGTGACCGCTCCCTCTGCTGCCAATCTGGCCGCGGCGGACCGGGAGATCCCGGCCGCCGCGGCCAGAAAGCTGTCAAGACGTGTGCCGGCATCGGCCGGCCCGACCGACAAGGCGGTCATACGGGATCCTCCGGATGCGGGGAGGACGGTGCAGAGGACATATCGGATTCCGTCTCTGCCTGCTTTTGTTTTTTTGTATGGGGATCCGTGGTCCAGCCGTCAAGGAAAAGTGAAAGAATGAGCAACGCGGCGCCGATGGTGACAAAGCAGTCGGCTACATTGAAGACGGGGAAGTGGATCAGACAGAAATCAAAGAAATCGACGACCTCACCGGTGGTAAGACGGTCGATCATATTTCCGATGCCGCCGCCAAGGACCATACCGAGGGCGGAGGTAAAGAGCGGGGATCCGACAGGACCGCGGAGCAGGTAGCCGATGAGAAAGAGAATGGTGAGGGTCGAGACGGTCAGAAAGATCCAGCGCTGTCCGTCCTCGGCGAAAAGAGAAAAGGCGGCGCCGCGGTTGGTGCGGAAGGTCAGGTGGAAGACATCCTGCCAGAGAGGGACGGAGGAGACGGGCTTCAGATACAGGACAGCGAGCCATTTGGTGAACTGATCCAGCAGGACGGCACCGGCGGCAATGGCAAAAGGAAGGATGCGGTTCCGAAGGAACCCGGGCGAGCATTTCATGAGGAACCTCCGTCAGAACGAAATCGCCGGCAAAAAGAGTTGAATCAGGAAAAGGGCAAGGTAGGTAAAGAGAAAGGAGAAGTCCATGGGGGAGTCCTGCAACAGATTCATCCGGACAAGAAGGACGCGCATGGGCACAATGAACGGTTCGGTTACGGCGGTGAAGAATCTGCTGATTCCGCTGTCCGGAGATACGAACCAGGAGAGGATGGCGCGAATGAACATGGCAAGCATCAGAAAGTCAATAAAAATCCGAACCGAAACTGCTAAAACATACAGAGTACTTTTGAATATTTCCATGATCTTTCTGTGCTGCACTTTCCTTAAAAGTAGAATGGGGAACGGTACGTCTTTCCTGCAAAGCGAAGGCTGTGCCGCAGAAATTATTCGCGTTCGGAGTCGGGACCTGTGCCACGTTCGCCCCGCAGGGAGCTGTCGCTGACATCCACATTGTTGGGGGTAATGATATAGGTGCTGGCAGCGACGCGTTTCATCTGGCCCTCAATGGAGTAGGCGACGCCGCTGAGGAAATCCAGCAGACGGCGGGCCACATCTTTGCTGGCCGCTTCGAGATTGAGAACAACGGTCCGCCCGCCGAGCAGGTGGTCGGCAATGCCGGAAACATCCTCGAAGTGCTCAGGGCGGACGACCTTCAGCTCAATGCTGCTGCCGCCGAGGCTGACGCCGCCGAAGCCGAGATTGTTCTGCGTGGGGACGTCCTCTTCGACATCGGGAGTGGGGTCGTCGTCATAATAACGGCCGTTGTAGAGATCATCGTTGCGTGTGGAACGTTTGTTGAAAATAGACATTTGTACATCCTCCGAAGTTTTTGTTTATCAGTGTCTGAGAGGCCGTGTCAGGGCCGGTCAGCAGGATTTTTGGCAAAGAGTCTGTGGCCGATGCGGACCATAGTAGCCCCCTCGCGGATGGCGGCGTGGTAACTGTCGCTCATGCCCATAGAGAGCTGGGGAGTGTCGGTGGCGAAGCCGCCGGCATCCCGCATTTTTTCAAGGAGAGTACGGACCTCGGCGAAGAAGGGGCGATACTCCTCCTCCTGCTTACAGACCGGCCCCATGGTCATAAGACCGACGACAGGGAGATCCGGGCAGGTCCGGCGGAGCTGCCCGCAAAAGGCGGGTAACTCCTCGGGGAAAAGCCCGCTTTTGTTCGGTTCTCTGCCGCTGTTGATTTCGATCAGGACAGGGATTCTGCGCCCCGCCTCCTGCCCACGCCGCGAAATCTCTTCGGCCAGGTGTAGCGAGTCCAGCGACTGGATCAGCGCAACATCGCGGGCGATATATTTGACCTTGTTGGTCTGCAGGCTGCCGATCAGGTGCAACGGGACCGAAAGGTGATGGGAGGCCAGCAGATCCCGGCGCGCACGGTAATTGGGAACGCGGTTTTCGGCGATGGCGGCGACGCCGCATGCGGTAAGTGCCAGCACTTCCTCGTCCGTCGCGCTTTTGGTGACGGGGATCAGGGCCGGAGGGGGACAACCGACCTGGGCGGCGACATGTTCGATGTCGGCAAGGACGGCTTCCAGATTCTGCCGCACATAGGAAACATCATTGACCATAGGATGACCTCGCAGGGGCCGCACCGCAGCGCAAAGCCGGGCACGGGAGAAAGAGAGTTGCGGTAAAAATGGTGAGAAGCCAGGACAAACTTATGCAGGAACTATTTTATATATTGTACCATAGAAAAAAAGTGATTGCAAGGGGCGATACAAAAAATTTACGGGTCCGGTTCCGGACCGGGTGGTGCGGCAGAGAAAATTCAGGAGGCAGATACAGGATCCGTGTGTTGCGAAACATTTTCCTCATGGGATGCGCCCCGGTTGGTTTCGGGAAAGGTATGGGGAGGCTGTGCACCGAGGGAAAAGATGAGATCGGAAAGATCGGAGGTAGCGTTCGGCTTCCGGATCAGATCGATGGAGGCGCGCATCAGCCGGGCACGCTCGGGGGAGTGGAAGAACTGGTGGAGAATATCGGTCAGACCGACCGTGGGACTGACCTTCATGGCTGCGCCGTTGTTGAGCAGGAATTCGGCGTTCCGGTCCTCCTGACCGGGGATCGGATTGCAGATGATCATGGGCAGTCGTTTGACGAGCGCCTCGCTGGTGGTGAGCCCGCCGGGCTTGGATACGATGCAGTCGGAAGCATCCATGAGCAGACTGATATTTTCGGTATAGCCGAGCGTCAGGACGGTCTTGCGCAGGCTGAGCGCATCGATTTCCTCTTTGGCCTTTTTGTTGTTGCCGCAGACGGCAATGATCTGGAAATGCTCCTCCATTTCATCCATTTCGGTGATGATACCGGAAAGATTCCCGTAGCCCATGCTGCCGCCCATGAGCAGGACGGTAGGGCAGGCGGGATCCAGTCCGAGCTGGCGACGTGCCTCCTCCGGGGGAAGCGAGGTATCAAACTGCGGGCGGATCGGGATACCGATGGGGGCGATCTGCTCGGTGGTGAGCCCTTTTCTTCGGGCGGCCGGAAGAATGAGGTCGCTTGGGATCACAACACGGTCGGTGCGGAGCACTTCCTCCCAGAACGGATGCATGGCAAAGTCGGTGAGTACGCCGACGGTGCGGGCAGGCAGACCTTTCCGCTGGCGGATGACATCCAGAAGCATGCCGGCAAAGACATGGGTATAGACGATGACATCGGGCTGTGCTTTGAGGATATATTGATAAATACGTCTGGCGATCATGGCATAGGAGGTCCGTGTGAGAGAAGGCTTGAAGGAATTGGATTTCCGTCGTTCAAGGCGCGCGTAGGTGTTGGCGTAGAGCTTACGGAAGTCCGAGGTCGTCAGCAGATATCCTTTTGCAATGATATTATACAGCGCGCGGCTGGTTTTCAGATAGGCGTCCAGGACATCACAGTCGGCGCCGCGCGCGGAAAGAGCGTCGCGGATGGCGGCGGCGGTGGCATTGTGGCCTTCTCCGGCCGTGATGGTAAGAATCAGAACTTTCATAGGCCCTCCGATCCGGCAAAAACCGTCGTATGTGGCATACTCTTGAAAAGCGTACGGAGTTCGTGTATAATAAAGGAACAACCATATTATACACAACAGCGACAAAAAAATCAAGAGCCGGGAAAAAGCCGGCGGAGGGTACAGATGGAACAGATCTATACGATTCCCGTCAATGAAGCGTTTGAAGCCTCGGCGGCGGATGCGGGATGCGGTTGCCCGCTGTGCACGCTGTACACCCGCTTGCAGGAGAACGAGCTGGAGTTGATCCTGGGCGCGTCAATGATGGAGCCGGACGTACGCCAGAAGACCAACCTGCAGGGCTTCTGCCGCCGCCATTACGGGATGATGTTCCAGCGAAAGAACCGGCTGGGCCTTGGCCTGATGCTGGAGAGTCATCTTGCCGAGGTGGAGAAGATGCTGGGCGAGGAAGGGTTGCTGGCTCTGCTCTCGGGGCCGGGCAGCGGGACGCAGAAGAAGCTGGGCCAGCTGGAAGAGAGTTGCTATATCTGCGGCCGGATCGAGATGCATTTTTCGCGCATGTGCGAGACCGTGCTGCTGCTCTACCGGGAGGACGCGGTATTCCGGGAACAGAAATTTGCAGCGCAGCCCTTTTTCTGTCTGCCGCATTACCGGCGTCTGCTGTCCTGTGGCCGGTCGATGCTGGGCAAGAAGGAGTTTCCCGGCTTTTTCCGTGCGGCCGGTGAGGTGATGCGGCGGTATGCAGCGTCGCTTTCGGAGGATGTGAGCTGGTTCTGCAAGAAATTTGACTATCGCTATCAGGAGGAGCCCTGGTACCATGCGAAGGATGCGGTAGAGCGGGCGATCCGGTTTGTGGCGGGAGATGACGGATATACAGCGGGATCGGCAAAGGGGGAGAAAAAATGACCATTGAAAGCATCCGTATCGTCAGTTTCGGACGGCTGCGCAATTATTCCTGCACGTTTGGCCCGGGCGTGAACATCCTGGAAGGGGCGAACGAGAGCGGAAAGAGTACGCTGGCGGCATTTATCCGGTATATTCTGTACGGGTTTCCGGCCGGGCGGGGGGGTGCGCTGAGCGAGAAGAAGAAACGGATCAACTGGCAGGACGGCGCGGCCTCCGGCAGCATGATTGTGCGCGTGGGGGAAAAGCGTTACCGCCTGGAGCGTTCGACGACGGCGACCGCGGGCGCGCAGGAACGTGAAACCTACCGAGAGCGGTGCCGGATCATCGATCTGGCTACGAATACGCCGGTCGGGGAGGGAGCGGTGCCGGGCGAGCTGTTTCTGCATGTGCCGGAGGAAATTTACATGAATACCGCGTTCGTGCAGCAGATCGGATCGCCGCGCCCGTCGCAGGAGATAACGGGGGCCATTGAGAATCTGCTTTTTTCGGGGGACGAAAATGTGAGCGCGGGGCGCGCACTGGAAAAGTTAGAGAATGTACGGCGTTCTCTGCTGCATAAGAACGGAAAGGGCGGAGAACTGTACCGCCTGGAAGAAAAGGAACAGGATCTCGGAGCCCGACTGCTCAGGGCGGAGGCGGCAAACGCGCAGATACTGCAAAGTGAGACCGAGCTGGCGCAGCAGGAGAGGGATCTTTCGGAAGCGCAGGAGGAGCTGGCGCGTCTGCGGGCGGCAGAGGCGGAGGCACGGAATGTGGTATATGCGGACGAGTTTGCACGGCTGCACGCGGAGGAAGAAAAAGCCGAGGCGTGCCGTCAGGCGCTGCGCAATATGGAAGGGATGCCGGCACATCTGTTGCAGGAGAGCGATCTGTACGACCTGCAATCGGCGACCGACCGTGCCGAGGCTGGGGAAGGGCGCCTGACCGAAGCAAGAGGAAAGCGCGTGCTGTGCGAGACGGCACCGTTTGAAGAAGAGGAAGGACGCGACTATCTGGAAACGGTGGAGCGGGAAGGCGGATGCGAGACACTGCTGGCCCGCTACCGTCAGGCAAGGAAGGGCTGCATAGGCGGGGCGGTTCTGCTGGCGCTTTCTCTGCTGGCGCTGGTGGGAGGCGGTGTGGCCGCGATTGCGCTGCCGGGTGCCTTTGCAACCTCGCTGGTCTACGCCTTTGCGGGTGTCTGGATCCTCGGCGGAATCCTGCTGGCGGTGGGGCTGGGTCTGTATCTGCCTGCTGCCGGTCGCATGCGTCGGATCTGCCGGAGTTATGCACTGCCGAAGCCGGGCGCGTTTTTGGACCGGTATGCGGGAATCCTGCGGGCGCGGGAGGCGCTTGCGCGTTACCGCGCGGCGCTTTCGGAGGCACAGCAGGCCGAGGCGGCGGCACGGGATGCGTACAATCGCAGTCTGAGCGAGCTGGATACGGTCGTGCGTCGGTTTGGCAGTCGTTTGCCGGAGGAGGATCCGATCGGTTACGCGCGGACCCGGCTGTCGGATGCCAAACGGATGATGGAAGCCAAAAAGGACAAGGAACGCGAGCTGCACCGTGCAGAGACGGTCATACGGGAACTGCTCCCACATCTGCGGAATGTAAACGAAGAGGAAATCCTTTCCGCCTTACCGAAGGACCGGGTACTGCATGCAGAGGATGTGAATCCGGAGAAACTGCGGGAGCAGATGGAGTCCCGCCGCCGGAAGACAGAGGATTTGCAGGCCCGGAAGCAGGGGCTGGAAAAGCAGATCGGAGAAGCACGCGCGCGTACGGAGGATCCGGCGCTGTTACAGTCGGAGCTGGAGGAGCTGCGTTTGGAGGAGGCGGCACTGCGGGAAAAATACGAGGCCTGCCGGATGGCGTATGAAGCGTTGCAGGGCGCGGGGACGCGTCTGCGCGAGCATATATCGCCGCGTCTTGCAGAGTACATGGGGCGGATGATGGAATGCCTGACCGACGGCCAGTACCAGATGGTGGGGGTAGAGCAGAACCTGAATGTGATGGTGAATACGGGAGAGGCGACATACAGCCTCGAATATCTCAGTGCAGGAACGCAGGATCTGATGTATCTGTCGCTGCGTATGGCACTCGTAGATCTTCTGTACCGGGAAGAAAAGCCCCCCGTGTGTTTTGACGAGAGCTTTGTATACCAGGACGACGCGCGTGCGGCCCGGATGATGGAGCTTTTGTTCCTGCTTGCGGAGCAGGGGCAGCAGAGCCTGGTGTTCACCTGTCACAGCCGGGAAAGAGAGGAAGCACTCCGCATGGATGCGGCGCATACAAATTGCATTGTATTTCCCGACTGAGTCTGCAGGGGCGATCGCTTCCGCTGCTGCCGCGGAGAGAGGGCGGGCTCCCGGAAAAACCGGGGGGCCCGCCCTGCTTTATCCGACATACGGAGTGGCCCGCGGTATA
>CALWTT010000009.1 GCA_944384545.1 uncultured Clostridia bacterium
TCTTCCTGTAGAATGACTGGATATTCCGGAAACGCGGCTTCATGATCATGGCAGTCCATCGGGTTACAGCCGGATGCTTTCTCCCGGCGTCATAATCCGCGCGCCGCGTACCTGAAATCGTTTGGCACGTTCCGGATCAAACAATTTCCCCGGTGCCATATGGACGGGAATCGTATAACGGGCACCAATCCGTTCGGCGCAGTCGATAGCTTCTTCCACATCCATGGTATAGGTTGCATCCATCGGCAGCACTGCATACGAAAGATGCCGTCCTGCCATATCCGACATTTCCTCCGTCCTGCCCGTATCCCCCGCAAAATACACCGACAGGCCGTCCACCGTCACAATATATCCCACACACTCCTCTTTCCGGTGATGGTGATTGTACGCGGGTACCGCTTCCACCTTTCCAAAGTCCAATTCCAGAACCTGATACTCCCCGTCCTTCCATGCGTCAAAATTCTGGAAAATCACACACCCGGGAGCCTTCTTCGGCAGATCAATACAATTGTGATCGTGATGCTGATGCGTCACCAGTATCAGATCCGCCGCTGCATCATATCCTTCCCCCGCAAACGGATCCACATAGATCACCTTTCCTCCATCGGTCACAAGACGCAGACTTCCGTGTCCCTGGTACAGCATGGTTGCCATTGTTTTTCTCCTCTCCACTTCGGTTTCTTGTATAATTTCTCTTTTGTATTTTTTGTTTTGTATTTTCTGTATTTTCCTTTTGTATTTTTACGCGCCCGTACTTCTCCTTCGGCATTGCCGCATCATTCACAAGCCTTTTCTATTGACAGCGCGCGCGACCTCATGTTATAATATCCGCAACTCGCAGGCAATTACCGATCTCCTGAACTGCGCTGTCGCAGGTTCCCTCCCGATACAGAAACCTGTCTTCTCATGCTACGGAAAAGAAAGGAGTCCTGTTATGCCCGCAAAATATACCTTTTTCTCCCCACAAGAATTACAGCCCGAAGGTTGGCTCCGAAGGCAGCTCCGATTGCAGGCCGATGGTCTGTGCGGCCATCTGGATACTATATGGCCGGACGTCCGCGACAGCGCATGGTTCGGAGGGGATCGCGAGGGCTGGGAACGTGTCCCTTACTGGTTGGACGGATTTATCCCCCTGGCCTATCTGCTCCAGGACCCGGATCTGATCCGGCGCGCGCGAAATGCCGTGGATCGCATTCTTATGCGCCAGGAACCGGACGGATGGATCTGCCCCACCTCTCACGATATGCGTGCCTCCTACGACCTCTGGGCGGTCCTTCTGATCTCCAAAGTACTGGTCCGCTTCTATCAATGCGACGGCGATCCACGCATTCCGGAGGCACTGCGTCGGATGATGCGCCAGCTCCATGAATCCTTGCTGTCCGGTCAGCTCACGCTCAATCGCTGGGGAGCCTACCGCTGGTTTGAAGCTTTTGATGCCTTGCAGCTCCTGTGGCAGCAGTACCGGGAAGACTGGATCCCTGCGCTTGCGAGCATGCTGGCAGAACGCGGGGTAGATTATCATACACGCGAGTCGCTATGGATCCGCCCTCTGAATTGCTGGTCCTACGACACCCATATTGTCAACCTTTGTCAGATGCTCAAGTCCGAGGTGCTGTCCGCCGACCTGCTCGGAAAACCTCTCTCCGGCTCGGCCGAGCATTTTTACGGGATCCTTCGCAAATACAACGGTACGGCGGTCGGGACCTTTACCGGAGATGAATGCCTGTCCGGCCTCAGTCCCATTCAGGGCACTGAGCTTTGTGCCGTCGTTGAACTGATGGATTCCATGGAACGGATATATGCTTATACCGGTGATCCTGTTTGGGCCGAACGACTGGAACGCGTTGCCTTCAATGCACTCCCAGCCACCATCACGGAAGACATGTGGGCCCACCAGTATGTGCAGATGGTCAACCAGATCGACTGCACGCCATTCCCTGGGAAATCCCTTTTCCGCACCAATGGAAGCGACGCACATCGCTATGGGCTGGAACCGAATTACGGCTGCTGTACAGCCAATTTCGGTCAGGGCTGGCCAAAACTCGCCCTGTCTGCCTTCCTGCGCACGCAGGACGGAGTTCTCAGCGCCATCGCGCTTCCCTCTTCTCTCCGTTTCCTCTGGAGGGGAAAGCCGGTCTCCATTACACTTTCCACGGACTATCCTTTCCGCAACCGTATGCTTTTCCGTGTCGAAGCCCAGGAAGATACCGATCTGAAATTGCATGTACGTATTCCATCCTTCGCCCGCAATCTGCACATCAACGGTATCCCGGCGAAAAAGCGCCGGATGCTGACCTTTGACAATTTTCAAAAAGGCGTATGCGAGATCCTTGTGTCTTTTGATGTGGATACGGTTCCTGAAAAAAGGCCCCACGGGTTGTACTGCATCCGCCGCGGCTCTCTTCTCTTCTCTCTTCCCGTGGAGGCTTCGTGCACACCCGTCGAATATACCAAAGACGGTGTGGAAAGAAAATTCCCCTATTGCGATTATGACTACAAAGGAAAAGGGGGATGGAATGCTGCCTTTGCCGGAAGAGACTTTTGCGCGGAAGAGTGTGAAATATCCGATATTCCCTTCTCGCAAAGCCGGCCGCCCATCCGTATCCATACGAAGATCTGCCACATCGATTGGGGTCTGGCGGATGGCTATACCACGGTTTGCGCCCCTGTTCCGCATGCAAGAATACCCCTGGATGCACCTGCAGAGGTCTCTCTGATTCCGTACGGCTGCACACGTCTCCGCATGACCGAACTTCCCTTCGCATCCAGGAACGGTACATAAGACCAACCGCAATGGAGGACGCTTCCACGCCTGACGGCGGCCCGCCGCATCCGGATGTCCCGGAAGTATTCCGTGGCTGTCAGCTTTTTTCCTTACCTTCTGCCGCATTTTTCCCCATACGAACCGATGCTATGGCTCTGCCGCCCTCCCGCTCTGCGTCCAGGCAGGCCTTATATCGCAAAAGGTATTTTTCAAATCCGTATACCCCTTCCTCCTCCGGATAACGGAGGCTGCGATCGGATGCTTCTGCAAATACCCTGTCCTCCAGATATTCTTCCAATGTCTGTGACGGGGTTTTCTTTTTTGCATAACAGGCAAGCAAAGCTGCCCCCCATGCTCCGCCTTCTCCTGCCGTGGCGCGGACAATCACCGGAAGGTTCAATGCATCGGCCATGATCTGCTGGCTTACCATCGGCGTTTTGAACAGCCCGCCATGCGCAGTCAGGCAGGTCACGGTCGCACCCTCTTCCCGCAGCAGATCCATACCCATACGAAGCACGGCAAACGCCGCGTAGACATGCGACCTTGCCAGATTCCGTGCGGTTAGTGGCGAAAGCACATCCCGTATAACCATCGGGCACCCTTCCTCCACATGGGAAACCGGCTCCCCTGCACAGTAATTATAACTGACTATCCCACCGCAATCCGGCGCCCCCTCCGACGCAAGCCGGTAAAACATCCGGTAGCATTCGTCGGTTCCGCAGGACACACCGAGTGCCTCCGCCAATTCTCTGTACATATGTACCCATGCATCCAGATCGGTCGTCCCGGTATTGCAATGCACCATCGCAACCGGGCGACCGGATGGGGTTGTCAGCAGGTCGATTTCCCGGTGATTCCCTATCCTTGCATTTTGCAGAACCAGCATGGCAAATATCGAGGTGCCCGCCGATACATTTCCTGTGGATTCCCGCACACTGTCCGTTGCCACCATCCCCGTGCCTGCATCTCCTTCCGGTGACGCCATACAGATCCCCGCCGCCAGTTCTCCGCTCGGATCCAGCAGCCGCGCTCCTCGTTCTGTCAGATATCCCGCATTCTCGCCTGCCAGACTTACCGCAGGAAACACCTCGCGCACACGCAATACAATACCTTTTTCCGCCAGCAGTTCCTCATATATTTCCGCCTTTTTTTCATCGTACGCGCCACCGCCCGCTTCGAGCGGGAACATGCCCGATGCCTCACCGGAACCCACCGTGAACCGACCGCTCAATTCCCGGTGTACATAACCGGCCAGCGTGTTTATGTGTCCGATCTCCCGCACATGCGCTTCCCCGTTCAGTACCGCCTGATACAGATGCGCCGCACTCCAACGCTGCGGTATGTTCATTCCCATCCGTTCGCTTAATATTTCCGATGCCTCTGCGGTCGTCTCCGCCAGGTACGGAAGGCGGTCAGCTGCTTCCCTGCACGGTCAAACGGAAGATACCCGTGCATCATTCCGGATATGCACATGCACTGCACCCCTTGCAAGCGCTTTCTGTACCGACGGTGATAGTTTTCCAGCAGTTCGCCGAATGCAGTACGCATGCCATCCCATACCGATTCCAGTGGATATGTCCAATACCCATCCTCATACCGGTTTTCCCATCCGTGTGTTCCTGTCGCCTTGACTGCATGATTTCCGTCCGTCAGGACGGCCTTGATCCGTGTCGACCCCAGTTCTATTCCAAGATAATATTCCTCCGGATCCGCCTTCTGCTCTGCCATCTTGCTCTCCTCTTCTCTATGCAATATTTGATTGCAGAATTTTCACACGTCTTTCCATGACATACCGTGCCCGGCTCCCGAAAACATGCGCCGTACCACTGCGCGTACCGGATCCTTCATCGATCCGTGAACATCTTACCCGCTTCCGCTCCGCTCTCCCGTCGGTCTCGCCGGTAAACGATGGGCGGAGAACGCTTCGTACACCGGGAAAACACCTTCGCTTTTCCTCCCTGCCTTTTGCGTTCTCCGCCCGTTAAGGTATCCTTCCTGTACGCACCGGAAACAGCCTCCTCATCCGGAGGTCTTGCGCCATACCATTTTGTTCACAAC
>CALWTT010000010.1 GCA_944384545.1 uncultured Clostridia bacterium
GTGGTGACTATATGCTGAAGAACGGAATCCGGATGTATTATGATCCGGAGGACGAGCGTCAGTTGGCAGGCGGTCGGATTCATATCATGTATGCGGCGGAAGACGGCCGGCTGACGGCAAAATTTTATATTCTGTACAAAATGGATGAAGATTTTGAGCGAAGCGTCGAGCAACTGCACCACAAAGGAATCCGTACTCTACTACGGACCTGCGACCCCAATCTGAGCGATGAAATGATTGAAAAAATCAGTTATGTGAGCCGTTTTGGGTTCCGCGTGGTGCACAAAACGGCGGCAGGACTGCAGGATTTTGCAGTTCCGAGACTGAACAGCGGGCTGGTATGCCGTACGGCGACCGCAGATCTGGTCCGTACATTGTTGCAATGCCGGAGGACAACGCAACGGATACGTGGACTTCGGTATTTCGGATATTGTGCGGCGGCGCTGGGAATGTTGGGAACGGCGGTGCTGATCCCGCTCGGATGGATTCCGGCAGCTTCGGTGTGGTTTTCTGTGTGGCAGGTCGCTACGGTATTGCCGGTGATGCTGGCGTCGGATATATGTATGGGAGGATGAGAATGAAGGAAAACAACGGTCGTATTCCGTCGGGGATACTGAACCGCGTAGCGAAGCCGGGGCGGTATACCGGCGGAGAGTACCATCAGATTCTCAAAGACAAGGCGAAGGTGCGCTGCCGCTTTGCCTTTGTGTTCCCGGATGTGTATGAAATCGGGATGTCGAATCTCGGCGTGCGGATTCTGTACCATTCACTGAATGCGGAGGAGGGAGTCTGGTGTGAACGGGCCTATACCCCCTGGCCGGATATGCAGGAGCAGATGCGGCAGTGCCGATTGCCGATGACGGCGCAGGAAAGCGGCGATCCGCTCGGCAGCTTTGATATTGTGGGTTTTACATTGCAGTATGAACTGTGTTATACCAATGTACTGGCAACGCTTTTGCTTGCGGATATCCCGTTACGGTCCAGCGAAAGAAGGGAGAGCGATCCTATCGTGATCGGCGGCGGACCTTGCAGTTATAATCCGGAGCCGATCGCGGACTTTTTCGATATATTCAGCATCGGAGAAGGGGAAGAAGCGCTCCCGGAACTTTGCCGTCTGTATATGCGCATGAAGGAGGACGGCACGTACAGCCGGGAAAATTTTCTTCATGCCGCTGCAAGGATCCCTGGTTTTTATGTGCCGTCTCTTTATGCAGTACATTACCGCGAGGATGGGCGGATTCAGTCATTTTCGCGCCTGTATGAGGACATACCGGACAAAATCGAAAAGCGGATTATAGCGGACATGGACCATGCGCCGTATCCCGAAGAGCCGGTGGTGCCGTATATAGAGACGGTACACGACCGTGTGCTCCTGGAGGTATATCGCGGCTGTATCCGCGGATGCCGTTTCTGCCAGGCCGGGATGGTATACCGCCCGATACGGGAGAAGTCGCCCAAGACGCTTTGCCGGCAGGCGCGCTGTCTGTATGAGAGCACCGGTTATGATGAAATTTCTCTGATATCTTTGAGCATCAGCGATTACTCACAACTGTCGGAGCTGACCGATCGGTTGCTGGAGTGGACGGATGATGCGCATGTCAGTTTGTCCTTGCCGTCGTTGCGCGTGGACAGCTTCACAGAGGAATTGATGCAGAAAATATCGACGGTGCGTACGGGAGGGCTTACGTTTGCACCCGAAGCGGGAACGCAGCGCCTGCGCGATGCCATCAATAAGAATGTAGAAGAAGAGGATCTGCTGCGCGCGGTAAATATCGCGTTTTCAGCCGGCAAGAGCAGTGTAAAACTATATTTCATGTTGGGGCTTCCGACGGAGCGGTATGAGGATCTGGACGGAATTGCGGAGCTTGCAGACAAAGTGGTAAGCGCCTATTACCGGAACCCGGACCGGAACCGTGCAAAGGCCGTGACCGTCACAGTCAGTGTGGCATGCTTTATACCGAAGCCGATGACGCCGTTTCAGTGGGAAGCGCAGAACGACATACAGACACTGGAAAAGAAGCAGCAGTACCTGAAAGAGAAAATCACAAACAAGCATGTGCGTTATCACTATCACGACGCCCGCGTATCGCAGATAGAAGCGGTTTTTGCGAGGGGAGACCGCCGTTTGGCGGCGGCACTGGAGCTTGCGGCCAAAGAAGGCGTTATGTTTGACGCATGGGATGAATATTTCTCGTACGAGCGATGGCAGGATATATTCCGTCGCACGGGCATAGATCCGGCCTTTTACGCTAACCGGGAATTCGGGGAAGACGAAATTCTGCCATGGGACCATATTGACTGCGGTGTAAGTCGCGGATATCTTGCCCGTGAGCGGGAAAAGGCCTACCGGAACCAGACAACGCCAAGCTGCGCGGAGCACTGTAACGGATGCGGAGCAAACCGGCTGGGAGGGAAGAACCGATGGTGCAAATGAATCAGACGCCGACACAGGAAACGCCCCGCCCGCTTCGGATCCGGTTCCGGAAGATCGGTGCATTGCAGTATATTTCACACCTGGATCTGATGCGTACCATGACCCGGGCATTGGTGCGCGCCGGCCTCCCGGTGCGGTATACATCGGGCTACAATCCCAAACCACATCTTGTCTTTTCGGCACCGTTGCCTGTCGGCGCGGAAAGCACAAAAGAGTACCTGGATATTGCGGTTACGGCTCCTGTGGATCTGTCCGCGGCGCTGACAGCGCTGAACCGAAGTCTTCCGGCGGAGCTTTCTGCGGACGCGATATATACGCCGGAGTGGAAATTTTCGGAAATCGCCTATGCACGGTATGAAATTACGATACACACAAACGGTGCGAATGCGGAGCAGGCAGAGCTTTGTAACCGTCTTCTGCATCAGAAGCCGCTTATGGTCCGGAAGATGACCAAGAGTGGAGAGCGTGATACCGATGTGAGCGCATCGGTTGCATCATGTGAGGCGTTTTTCCGGGAAGAGGGCGGCGAGATTTTTCTGTCACTGGTGTTGCGCGCAGATGGGGGAAATTTTCTGAAGCCGGACTATCTGATCGGATATCTGAAATCCGGAGCGGGGATTCTTTCCGGCTCACCTGCGGAGGAGTTCTGCAAGGTGATGCGCAAGGGTTTTCTGACCGAAGAGAGCGTAGAGTTTGACTGAGCGAGAGGGATGAGCAGCTGGTTTTTGATTGCCGATTGCATCGATGCAGGTCACAGCAGATTTTCTGCTTTGAAACCGGTAAGATCCCCCAGATGCTGGAAGGTATCGGAGAGTGACGCAAGCGCCAGATAGAGATCTTCCTCGGCATGGATATCGGCGGCGGCAACGGCGAGAACCATATCTTCTTCCAGCCGGTCAAATTCGGTGTGATTGATGACGAGAGAAAAGAAGAAACGCTGTTGATCCCATTGTGCTTGGAGTGAACGGACGGAAGCCCGGCAGTCGTCGCCCTTTTCCGCCTGCGTGAGAATTTGATCCGCCTTTACGCTGAGTGCAACTGCGGCATTTCCGAGTTTCCAGGCATTGAAAAAAACACCGGCAACAAGGATAGCAAGCAGAGAAAAGGCCGCAATAACCGCTTTCATGATTCCTTTTTCTCCTTTCCTATGGCAGTGATGTTCCC
Source organism: uncultured Clostridia bacterium (assembly GCA_944384545.1). Taxonomy (GTDB): domain Bacteria; phylum Bacillota; class Clostridia; order Oscillospirales; family CAG-272; genus UBA1740. The sequence continues at coordinate 3,599 of CALWTT010000010.1, forward strand.
GGCGTCGTCCACCGTAAGCAGAAAGAAATCGGAAACGGTTCTGCCACGTCGTGCACATTCTTTTTCCAGCCAAGCACGGTCATACCCTAGCCTCTGGAGGAGAGGAACATTGACTGAGCCGTCCAGAATTAAAGGGTGCGCTATTCCTGTTTCCTGCGCCGGTATGCCGAGAGAATCCGGTGTAAGCGGTTGCTTGCCTGCCTTAGGAAACAGGGAGAGCTTCCCGCTTTCTTCCAGAATGGCATATTCGATATCTGAAAGATCGGAAAAGCCCTGTTGCCTGCATTCGCCGAGAAGCTCCTCGATAGAAACACGCATGCGTTCCAGTTCACCCTGATTGAGTTTTCCGCGGTGAATCAGAAAACTTGGTTTTCCTTCGAGAAGACGTTTGAGGATCTTGGATTTGTTTTTGAAATATGTCAGGAGAATTTCGAGAGCAAGAATGATCAGAACGGGAACGAGGGCATTGAGAAGGGGTGTATTATGGTCTGCAAGGGGAAGCGCGGCCACTTCGGAGAGCAGCAGCGCAGCGACCAGATCCGAGATCTGCATTTGTCCTACTTCGCGCTTTCCCATCATGCGGAAAACAGCAGAAATGAAGATATAAACGATGAGTGTACGGAAAAGAATGGTTGCCATACAACACCTCATTTTTTCCATAGTGTGTATGGTATGACAAAAAGTTATGCGAAAAAAAGTCGTAAAAGTGTAAAAAAGGGGTTGACAAACAGTAGAGGAGTTGGTATAATAAAAAAGTCGCAGCGCAGGGAGCGCGGCGGTTCGGTCTTTGAAAATTGAACAACAGAATTCTGAAAGCACGAAAAGTGCGAGAAGGAATCTCGTTAAGAAACCCGAGAGAAACTCAAGAG
>CALWTT010000011.1 GCA_944384545.1 uncultured Clostridia bacterium
TCTTCGTTCTCTTCGCGCTCTTCGTCTCCCCGTCCCATACCCGTTCCGCTCCTGTCTCCCCCTGTGTCAGCCAGTGTATTCCTTTTCTGCCATAGTGTGCAAAAAAATCGGCATGTTATACGCAAGAAAGGAGGCATGCCGCATCACAGATCCAGCAATGCAAGATTCCGCATCAGCGGGTCGCGCCCGCGAAAGGAAAAAGCCCGCTGACGAAAGGTCTCTTCGTCCATCCCCGCAAGCACCGCTGTCGTCAGATGCGTCAGACGATCTTCCCGGAAATACCGGATCGGGGTCAAAGCCCGTCCATCCGACACACGGGCTGCATTATACGGGCAGGCCTTCTGGCATATATCACATCCCCACACACTCCCGTTCTTGCGGATGAACGCGCTTTCACGTTCACTCAGTGTTCCCTTCCGCTGGGTCAGCTCCGACAGGCACGGGGTCTCCTCGCCGCGCAGTACACCGGTCGGGCAGGCGCGCAGGCAGGCGCCGCATCCCGGGCAGAGCTCTTCTTCACCAAGCGGCTTTCCGTCAAACCATTCCGGCGGTGCATCCGTGAAAATTTCGCCTACAAATACATACGACCCATACCGTTTGTTCAGAACCAAGCCATTCTCCCCGCGAAGGCCAAGCCCTGCACCCCAGGCAAGACGCCGCTCGTCGATCGGAGAATGGTCGGAATAGCCATAAAACCGATAGCCGGGAAAGGCCTCCGACAATGTTCTGCCGATTCGCTCGCACAGCGCCTGCATATATATATGATAATCCCGCGCCGAGGCATATACCGACAGGTTTTCACTCTCCCCGGCATAATACGGTACGAGGAATACGATCACCGTCTGCGCTGCAAAATCACCGTGACGCTCCAGCAGGTACGGGCGCAGCAACAGCGACCGATCCAGCCGCACCGCTGCATATTCGGTCAACGACTCCCGCTCCATACATGCCGACAATATTTCCGTTCCCTGCATGTTGCCGTCCTCCTCCTTACGCCCGCTGCCGTTCATACCGGTTCCGCACCGGCCTGTCCGCCTCCCTCGCCGCAGCGCCACCGCTTCTCAGTGGATCTGTCTTCCCACCTGTTTTCAGTATACTGCATCTTTTCCTGAAATACAAGCTCCTTTTGCGCTTTGCAAGGCTTGCATTCCGGTGCTTTTTGTGTTATGATAAACGTATCGCTCCCTATTTTATTTTATGATACAGGTTGGCGGCTCCGCTGCCAATCCGGAAAAGAGGTCTATGTCCATTCAGGAATTATGGGGAAAGGGCTATCTGCTCTGGTTCCTCTCCAACGAAAATCCGGCGCGCCCGCAGAACGGATGGGAGCTCTGGCTCATCTACACCATCCTCATCGGCGGTCTGCTGCTTTTTGCCATCCTCATTCCCTACCTTCTCGGCAGTATCAACAGCGCCGTACTCCTCTCCCGCATCCTTTACCGCGACGACATCCGGAATCACGGCAGCGGCAATGCCGGGACCACCAATATGCTCCGCACATACGGGAAGGCCGCCGCGCTTTTCACCCTGCTCGGCGATGTCTGCAAAACCCTTCTGGCTGTCTCCATTGCTTCCTTTCTCATGTCGGTTTATACCGGAGGTTGGGTTGCAGGGCTTTTCTGTATGCTCGGACATATCTTCCCCATTTACTACCGTTTCCGTGGCGGAAAAGGAGTCCTCTGCGCCGCTGCCGCCATTGCTCTGCTCTCCCCCTTTGCTTTCCTGTGTGCGCTGCTCCTCTTTATCGCCATTGTCGCTATGACCAAATACGTCTCTCTCGGCTCCATTGTCGCCGCCTTTATGCTTCCGCTTCTGATCAACTTTGAAAATACGATGATGGAGCGCGGCGGACTGAACGGCATTGTTTCGGTCCTCATGGCTTTGCTTGTGATCTGGTGCCACCGCTCCAACATCCGCAGGATCCAGAACCGCACCGAATCCAAAATTTCCTTCCGCAAAAAAGCCACCGCCGCAAACGATGCTTCCGCAAAGGACGGCGAGCAGGAATGAACGCAGAACAGGAACATATGCTCCGGCTGATCTGCGCCGCTGCCGAAAAACAGATCCTTCGCAAGCTGGTGCTCTCCCTGCCCGCAGATAAAGGGGCGCCTCTCCGTTATACCGGCCGCCTCTGCCGCCACCGCGCGCAAATCGTTCTTCTGCTGGAAGCCTCTTTTGAGGGAGGGCGTGTGGCGCAGGAGCTTATCTCCCCCGAACAGTGGGGCGAAAAGATTGCGCTGCTTTTGCCCCAATACCGCATGGTGCATCTGCTCACGGCGGCGGGCGACGCGGAACTGCGCCTCAACCGCAAGGCGCACGCGCTTCTGCGCGGGGCGGAGCCGCTCGATGCCGCTCTCGGCCAGGCGGCCCCCTCTTCTTTTGCCGATGCACTGGATGTTCTTCCTCTCGAACACAAAAAGCAATATCTCCTGCAAGGGGACGAGCCCTTCCTGCATGCGCTCGGCATCACAGATGCAACCGGTCGTATTCACGACAAACGCCGTGCCAAATTCCGTCAGATTCACCGCTTCCTTGAACACCTGGCCACAGTTTACGGAAATCTGCCTGCCGCGGGAACATTGACCGTATATGATCTGTGCTGCGGAAAAAGTTATCTCAGTTTTGCCGTTTACCATTATCTGCACTGCATGCAGGGACGTGACGTACGGATGGTGTGCATTGACCGCAAAGCCGATGTCATCGCCTACTGTGCCTCCGTTGCCAAGCAGGCCGGTTTTGACGGAATGCAGTTCCTCTGCGGCGATATACGGCGCTGTACCCCCATCGCGCAGCCGGATCTCCTGATTTCCCTCCATGCCTGCGACACCGCTACCGATATCGTCCTGGCGCAGGCGATTGCTCTGCGCGCACGTGTCATTCTCGCCACACCCTGCTGCCACCGCGCGCTCTCCTCTCGGCTCAACTGCAAGCCGCTCGCCTTTGTCACCGATTTCCCCCATCTGCGCAACAAGCTGGCAGAAACGCTGACCGACGCACTCAGACTTCTCCATCTCCAAAGAAACGGATACGCTGTTTCGGCCGTCGAACTCACCGACCCAGACGATACTCCCAAAAACACCCTGCTCCGTGCCATCCTGCAAAAAGAGGACAGCCGTTCCCCTGCGCGTACCGATGCGCTCAACCGGCAATACCAGGACGCCATCGCCTTTCTTCTCGGAGACGGCGCCGTATATCACCCGGAGGATCTATGACACCCAAAAGCGCCGTTGACAAAATCCATGCGCTCCCGCGCTTCCAGGGAGCACCCTCCTTACTCCCTATGAAGAAACTTATGGCTCTCCTGCACAACCCGCAGGAGGGGCTCTGCTTCGTGCATGTGGCGGGTACCAACGGAAAAGGCTCCACCGCCACCATGATTGCCTCCATCCTCGGCGCCGCAGGTAAAAAAGTCGGGCTGTATACCTCCCCTTTCATCAACGATTTCCGCGAGCGGTTCCGCATCCAGGGGAATCCGGTCAGTCCCGCTGTCTTTGTCCGCGCTGCGCGGCGCTGCTTCACCGCCATGCAAAAGCTGCCGGAGGCTGCACAGCTTTCCCAATTTGATGTCGTCACCGCCATCGCCTTCCTCATCTTTGCACAGGAGGCCTGTGATGTCGTGGTTCTTGAATGCGGCCTTGGCGGCCGCTACGACGCTACCAATGTTATTCCGCCGCCCGCCGCGGCCGTCATCTGCAACATCGGATATGACCATATGGAAGTACTCGGCAATACCATTGAAGCCATCACTTCCGAAAAATGCGGCATTCTCAAAAGCGGAACAGGGGCCTTTGTCATGGCTCCGCAGGATTATGATGCCGCTGTGCGTACTATGGACGGGTATGCCGCACAGCAGGATTTAACCCCCTACCGTGTGTCGGCAGATGCCATTTCTATCCGGCAATGTACGCTTGGCTCGCTCGTGTTTACCTACAAGGGAGTTCCCTACCGTTGTGCGCTGGCCGCCGCGTACCAGGCCAAAAATGCCGCCACCGCTATTGAAACCGTAAACGCCCTCCGCGCCGGCGGCATGGTGATCTCCGATTCTGCCGTTGCCTCCGGCCTCGCGCGCGCCTATATCCCCGCCAGAATGGAGCTGCTCGCCATGCGTCCGCACATTCTGCTCGACGGGGCGCACAACGCCGATGGACTGCGCGCCCTGCGGGACAGCGCTGAGCGCATTGCCGGCCAGTTCTCCCGTCTCTTCTGCCTGGTCGGCATGCTCCGCAGCAAGGAGCCGCAGTCCGTACTTTCTGTCTTTTTCTCTTCGCCCCTCCTCCGGGAAAAGCTCAGCGGCATTGTTACGGTTACACCGGATTCCCCGCGTGCCTGTCCCGCCGAGGAATTGGCCGGATTCCTCCGCGATATTCTTTCCGATGCATCCGCTGCACCGCCTCCCATTCTTTCCTTTCCCGATGTACAGGACGGTCTGCAGGCGGTTTTACATGACCTGCGCGACAACGATGCGCTTCTCTGCTTCGGATCGCTCTATATGATGGGCACGCTCCGTCGGGCTGTGTTCCGCCATTATATCCACGGCGCCGGAGGTGAGGCAGGATGAATTCGGTTTTTCTGACCGCTTCCGAGGAGGAAACCGAGCGCGCGGGCCGCGCGCTCGCCGATGCACTCCTTGCTTCTCCGGACTATGCAGAGCATGCCTTCGTCGCCCTCTACGGAGAGATGGGCGTGGGAAAGACCGCCTTTGCACGCGGTTTTGCTTCTGCGCTGGGGATCGATTCTGTTTCCAGCCCTTCCTTTACTGTGGTCAACGAATACCCGGGACGGCCGCTTCCGCTTTTTCATTTTGATCTCTACCGGCTCGGTGATGAGGAAGAGCTCTATACGATCGGATTCGAGGACTATCTTGTCCGCAAAGGGTATGCGCTCTGCGAATGGAGCGAGCGTGCACCTACGCTGCTCCCTTCCCAGCGCATTTCCGTCCGTATTTCCCGTTGCCCTGAGGGGAGGGACTGTCGGAAAATTGAAATACAGAGCAGTGAGGAGGGCAATGGTGAAAATTCTTGCGTTTGACAGTGCTGCCCGCGTGGCCGCCGTCGCCGTCACCGAAGAGGAACAGGTCCTTTCGCTCTTCCTTTCCGATCATGGGCTCACGCAGAGCGAACTGCTGCTCCCCATGGCGGAGCAGGCGCTCCGTGTGTCGCGAACATCTCTGGATGACATCGGGCTTTTCGCCGTTACAGTCGGCCCCGGCTCCTTTACCGGCGTCCGCATCGGTGTTGCTACCGTCAAGGGGCTTTGCTTCGGAACCGGAAAGCCCTGCGCACCTGTCTCCTCCCTGGAAGCACTGGCCGAGGGGCTGCGGCCGCTTCCCGGGATGCTCTGTCCCGTCATGGACGCCCGCAGGGGCAATGTCTATACCGCGCTTTTCCGGACCGACGGAGATACGCTTCTGCGCTTGACAGACGACGATCTCCTCCCTGTGGACAGCCTGATCCGCACGCTTTCCGAGCGGAAGATGCCGGTCTGTTTTGCAGGGGATGCGGCGCTTTTGGTTGCGGAGCGCGCCGCTCGCCTTGCCCCCGAGCTTCCGGTCACACCCCTGCCGCGGGCACTCCTCCGCCCCTCCGCCGCCGCGGTAGCGACCTGCGCCCTTCGGCTTTTCCGCGCGGGCAGATGCGTGACGGACGAGGCTCTGCAACCGGTCTATCTCCGTCCGACGCAGGCTGAGCGTGAACGGCTGGCCCGTACCTCTCCGGACAGCGGTCCTGACACGGCAGGCCGGAAACCGTGTCCCCCCACCGCCTGACCGATGCCGCCCTGTGCTGTATCGGCCATTCTCCCGCGGCCATATACCTGGAAAATCCGCATCCCCCATGTAAAATTTTATCTGTAATTTTATCTTCAGAATACAGAATGGAGACACTCTTATGCTCAGAAAACATGTATTTATCGGCGCGGACAGCGCGGGCGCCGAACTCAAGCAGCTGCTTTCCGCACACCTGACCGAGGCCGGGTACGATGTGACCGACTGCGGTACATACGGAGAAAATCCTTCTCACTATCCGCACTATGCGCACGCCGTGGCCAGCGAGGTCGCAAAGGATCCCGACGGCGTCTTCGGCATTCTCATCTGCGGCACCGGTATCGGAATGTCGATTGCCGCCAACAAGCACCGCAAGGTCCGCGCGGCGCTCTGCTCCGAAACCTATAGCGCCCGCTTCACGCGTATGCACAACGACGCCAATGTCCTCTGCCTCGGTGCACGGGTCATCGGGCCGGGTCTTGCCGTGGATATTGCCGACATCTTTCTGGCTACCCCCTTTGAAAGCGGCGGACGGCACGAGGACCGTGTCCGTATGATCACCGATATCGAAAACGGCTCGCTCTGAGCAGCGATTGCGGTTTTCTCCCGGATTCCTTCCGCCGGCAATCATTTCTGTACAAACGCCTATGAAAAAAGGGAGCAGATGCTCCCTTTTTCTTTTCTTCCGCTCCCCTTTTCTTTCCTCTTGCTCTCTTGCTCTCTCGCTCTCTTCCACTTTTCCTTCCGCGATTCCGCGGATTTTGCGCCTTTCTGTCATCCTATGTCGAAATCCCGGGTGACAATTCGTTTCTTATGCATGTTTCCGGCCCCGCCCTGCTAACGCAACGGGCCCAGTTGTTCCACCGCACCCGCACGGGAAAGCGGATCGGCATATTCTTCTATGTATGCTACCCGTGCTTGCCCTTGCAATCGTTCGCCGTACTCTTCTATAAAACCGTACGGCCGAAGACCTCCTTTGCCCGACGGGATCTGTTCCGATACAATCAGATAATATCCGCTCCCGTCTGCATAGGCTGCGCTTTCTCCATCGTATCGGCGATGGCGAAGAATTGCACACACGGTCAGCAGATCTTCCAGGCGGCAAAAGCGGTAGGCGCACCTTCCCATGCGCATCGGGCTCAGTGCCGTTCCGCCTCCTATGCCAGGGACTTCTCCTCCTCCGATTTTCGTGATATACAATTCGCATCCGCCATCCCGGGACGGATATACCTGTATGAATATGCGGTCGCTTGCCGCGTCAAATCCTGTCTTCTGCTTCGCTTCATCCAGAATCTCCCAGATTGCCCGCCGTGTCTCGGTATTCTCGTAATTGATCGCTTCGCAGGTGATCCCATAATGCGCCATATCGTCTACACTCAGCATCACTTTCAGTTTGCTGTCGCTTATCCGTATCAGATCCATGCCTCCTCCTTCTCCCCACGCGGGGACTCCTTACTGTCATTATAATCACCTCGCCCCAAAAAGGGAAGCGGTATTTCCTGCCACATCCGGAACTTTTCACCTCACCGCTGCGCTTTTTTCCATCCTCCGGGGCTTTGTCCGGGATATGGCAATCGGTCGCAGCCCTCCCACGCACGTGTGCTGTCTTGCTTTCTTCATATTTATCTGGTATAATACAGATATCCCACAGCAAAAGTCATGCGTTGCTGTGATCCTATCGCAAAGGATATCACCTCATGAACCGAAATCCCGCCGTCGTCTTGCTCCTGCTCCTGCTTGCCGCGCTCCTGCTGTGCGGCAATGTCGGCGCTCTGTCCGGCGAGGACCTGGACTACTCCTCACAGCTCCCCTGCGACCCGGTCAGCCTCTCCCCGGCTGAGCTTCTTTCTCTGTTGCCCGGCATCACGCCCGGTGAGGAAGAGATCGCGTATCTCGAAACCCGTACCGACCTCGTTTTCTCCTTCCATGATACGGTGCCAGATGCATATATCCGTACCGAGCTTACCGCCGGCAGCCTGATCGTGTATGCCCAGGCCTTCGACTATACTGCCCCGTCCGGACAACAGGTCGTCTTTACCCCGCAATCGGTCGCACTGGGGGATCGATCTGTGGCATTCGCCGGAAGCGGCGAAGCCTTTCGCGCCAGTTTCCCAGGCGTCACCGATGCAGACGGGAATCTGCTCCATGTTTCCTATACGGCCGCCATCCATCTCCCGGCGGACGTCTGCACCGATCTTGCCAATCTTGCCTTCCGTGTCGGTTCCGATGCTGCCCAGCAGCTTTCCGCCTACCGCTCGGAGCATGCCGACTACATCGCTGCCGCTGAGGCATACCGCGCCTACTGCGAGGCATCCGAGCAATATTCCTCCGATCTTGCCGCCTATCAGGCGTATCTCGCTGCGCTGGCACTGTACGAAAGCGAGGCCACCGCCTATGAGGAATATCTGGATGCACGGGCGGAATACGAACGCAACTACCGCGCGTATACCACCTATCTTCTCGATCAGCAGACCTATCTGGAAGCCTACCGCGCCTATACCGACGCGCTTGCCGCACTGCTGGTCAGTCAGGATGCGTTGCAGGCCTATATGGCCTATCTGGCAGAATGCCGCGCCTGTTCCGATCGTCTTTCGGTCATGGAGTATATCATGCACCCCGACTATCATCTGTACAGCACCCTGCTCGGCAATACGGTGGCGGAGGTTGTCAGCCGTAAAAATGAGCTGATTATGGCCGGATGCAATGCTTCCGATATCGAAACTGCCGCCAATTGTACCGAGACCCTCCGGCGTCTGCTTTCCGGGTATGCCGCCTGTTCCTCAGAGGAGGAACGCTATAACTATTACCGGGCCGCCTACGAAGAACTGAATGCTGCATTCGCCGGCCTGCAAAAAGCACTGTACAGTCTGTTTGAAAACGCGCTTGTGCAATCGGCACTCGAAAAAAACGGAAAGCTGGAACGGTTTGTCCAGTTTGTGGCACAGCTGTATGTCGTCCGGGCCTGTATGGATGACTCGCTTCCGCTGGACACCGACTGGTATATACAGGTCCGCCTGGCCGGCAAAAAGAAAACCTATGGGCTGGCCGAGGCGCTGAACGGACTGTCCCCGGTTCCTGCCGACAAAAACTCTTCCGACCCGCGCACGAACGGATGGCCCCCGCCCTGCGCCTATGTGCCCGCCGACGAGGTCCTGCCCGAGGAACCGGTCGCGCCCGAACCGGTCGAACGTCCCAACGAACCCGCATGGGTTGCCCCCCCATCCCTCACCATGCCGGAGCCGGTGCCGGAACCCCTGCCACCTCTGCCGGTCGACCCGCCCGGTACGGCCCCTGTCTGTCCGGTCACCGATCCGGTACTGACCGCGCTTGCCGATGCGGTTTCCGAAGGCCGGCTCACCGAGCGCGCTCCACTGCCCGATACGGTCCTCTACCGCTCCGTACAGGTACCGAAATGTTTCTCCCGGTCGGGGGCACCGCTCGCCGTCTTCTATGACAGCGACGGGAAAACCCTGCTGGGGGTTTCCGAGGCGGATCCCGACGGCAGAATCACTTATACCGGTGCTACGCCCATAAAAGAGCCCGATGAACGCTATCTCTACCTCTTCTCGGGATGGGTCGACGCCGGGGGCAATCAGATCCTCCTTCCCGAACAGATCCGAAAGGATACCTCCTTCTACGCTACCTACACAAAGCAGGACCGTTATTACACCGTCACCTGGATGATCGGCGAACGGCAATTCAGCAGCCGCTGCCTGTACGGACAGATTCCGGTCTGCCCGGCGGACACGGAGAAAGAACCGGATGCTCTGGTCCAGTATATCTTTGCCGGCTGGGACAAACATGTCGGACCGGTCACCGGCGATACGGTCTATACGGCCACCTATGATACGGTGCGCCGTCAGTACTCGGTATGCTTTATCACTGCACAGGAAACCGTATCTCTTTTCTGCCAGGCCGGCGATCTGCCCGTTCCACCCGATACGGCCACGGCTTTTCTCCGCGACGGATGGATCTACACCTTCCTCGGATGGGATAAGGAATTGTCCCCTGTTACACAGGATGCGGTATACACGGCACTGTACAGGCAAGAGGCCTTTGTCTATGACCGCGTCCACAATCTCCCCGCAGCTGTCCTTTCCGACGGACGTCTCTTTACCGTCACGGCAGATTCCTACGATCTATCCATCCGCTCCGCACTTCGCTTTGCCGCCGAAGAACAGGCCTCCCTGCTCTTCCGGGTCGGCGATCTGCAGCTCTCGCTTCCCGCGACGGCCGTCCGGGTGCTTGCGGACGCCGGCGTCACCTCTCTGAAGCTGCGGCAGCTGTCGGCCGGAACCCCTGGCATGGCAGCGCGCGTTTCGCTTTCGCTGGAAGACGAAACCGGCTCCGCCCTCACTGCCTTTCCCGAAGGAATCACGCTTGGCTTCTCCTACACACTCGCCCAAGGGCGCTATGCCACCATCTGCCGTGTCCTCTCCTCCGGAAGTACGGTAGAGCTCCCTACCTCTTACCGCGACGGATCGGTGTTTGCCGGGATCCCGGCATCCGGGGTCTTTCTCCTGCGTGAGCTGTTCCCCATTTCGGTCGGCACACAGCAAAACGGCGCCGTCGCGACCGACGGTTATACCGCCGCGGCCGGAATGACCGTTCCGCTCCGGATTCTGCCGGCAACCGGCTACCGGCTACTTTCCGTGCATATTGTCTGCAACGATACCGGAGAAGCCGTCCCCTTTGACGGAACTTCCTTTCTCATGCCGCGCGGCGCAGTGACGATTACCGCATACTTTGAAAAGGCGGTGTATACCGTCCAGTTCATCAGCAACGGAAAAGTGATTTCAACGCAGTCGCTTACCTACGGGCAGGCTCCCGTGCTGCCTCCCGATCCGTCCGATCCGGACGGTGCGTTTCTGTTTTCGGGCTGGTCGCCTGCCGTGGTTTTCACCGTAACGGCCGACGCTGTCTATGAAGCGCAATATGTACCGCGCAGTACCGACCGCGCCTACGGCAGTGGCCATGACAACAATCGCTTATTCACCCTCTACCTCCC
>CALWTT010000012.1 GCA_944384545.1 uncultured Clostridia bacterium
TGGCACGTTGGCATCAGGAGCGTCAGCAGGCGAATTTCCGATATGGGCAAAGAGAGGAAAGAAACGTGGGAAGAGAATGCCGGCAAAAATCACGAGGAGGAAATAACGAACGAGATTTTGCGGCCCGGCACCGAAAAGTGCAGTGAGAGGCGCGCGCAGTCCTTCCTTGACGCCGAGTGTGAGGAGGAGCCCGACGATATATTTGAGGATCTGGCCCGGGAGTGGTGCAGAGGTAGAGATGGGCAGGCAGGTCGCATCCAGAAGATAGACGAGGTCGAGGCCGAGAAGAACGCCGAGGAGGGTGTAGGCATTTTTGAGTCCGGAGCTGAGATTCTGCGGATCGGTGTCGGAGGGAAAGACATAGAGAAGGACAAAGAGAAGATAAGCAAAGGAAAGAAGCGTAACGGCACCGAGGAGAAGGAACATGCGCCTGGGCCGATCGGGCGCTACGAGCGGGCGCAGAACAAAAAGCAGCAGCAGGGCGAGGGCGGCGGAGAAGACTACGTCGGCGGGGTAGTGAACCCCGAGATAGAGCCGGGAGAGAGGGACCAGCACCGCAAGAAGGATGCACCCCGAGCGGAGGAGCTTCTTTTTTGCGATGAGGGCGATGCCGCCGAAGAGTCCGACCGAGGCCTGGGTATGTCCGCTGGGGAAGGAGTATCCTGTGGCGGCCTCTATGGCACTCCCGACCGGTGTGAAATCGGGATGCGCAACCCAGGGGCGATCGATGCGGAAGACCAGCTTGAGGAATTGATTGAAAAGCGTACCGATAAAGCCGACGAGGAAGAGATAGTAGCCGGAGCGCTTATCCAGGCACCAGAAGTAAAGAAGCGCTATGGCGAGCATCCCGATTTCGTCGCCGAGATAGGTCAGAATTCCGAAAAACGCATCTCCGAACGGGGAGCGTATGCTTTCAAAGAAATGCAGAACGGTCATACAATCCTCCGGAAAAAACAAGGGTAGAGGGCATCCCGGGCGCCGGCAATATATGACGGCATTTTTCCGGGCGAACATGGACAAACGCAGGAAAAGCGGGCCGGCAGAGAAAAACGGGCAGGGCCGGCGGAAGCAAAGAGGGGGAAATCGGAAGGGCAAACACGGAAGGGAAAAGCGCGGCGGAAGGGAAATGACGAAAGAAGAGAGACCCCGGAACAAAAAAGCAAAGCGGACGTAGGGGAAAAGTGAAGCGCAGCCAAAAACCGCGTGGCACAAGCGCATATCGGCCGGCCTTCCCGGCATGGGACGGCGCTGAACCGCCGCAGCGCAGCAAGCAGAAACCGGAACTGCGAAGCTGCTTTATGCCGCTGCGCAGAAAGGAAGGCACCTCCGCAGGACAGATGGCGGATGACGGAAGGAGAAGAGAAAACAGGGCCCGTGCGTTCTGAATCCTGCTTTTTGCACGGGTTACACACGGTGCACACGGCGTGCCTGCTTCCTGCGCGTTGGTTCTGGGTGGCAGGTCAGTCGGTGTATTTCCGGTCCTCTTTCGTATCGGCACGCTGTACCGGCTCCGGGCGGTCGGCGTCCAGCTGCTGTACCGCCTGCTTGTAGTCCTCATAGCTCATCAGCAGATTGACCGCCGCCAGCAGGGCGTTGGCTGTGATATCGGTCGGAAGTCCGAGCAAGGCGGAAAGCGCCGCGCGCCTCTGCGCGGCTGCGCTCCCTCCGGAAAGACCGTCTGCGTAGAAATCCCGCTTTTCGATCGGAGGGCCTTTTTTTCTTTTTTCCACGCACCCGTTTGTCGCATACGGGGCAAACAGCTCCCGCAGAAGTGCGGCGTCCATCCCCTCCACCCCGAGCAGACCGGCACGGGAGGCCGTTTTTTTCCTTCGCTCCTTTCCTGGCAGAGCAGGCGTGTACAGATGCAGGATTTTCTCTTTGGGAAGTGCGGAGGACAGGTGGGCACGGATGAGCTTCCCGGCGCCGTCGCTGTCGGTCAGTACGATGACGCCGTTTTTTTCTCCGAGCCGACGGATCAGCGCCATTTTTTCCTTGCGGTTGAAAATCGAAAATCCGTCGGTCGGAATGACCGTGGCTTCCAGAACCGAATCGAGCGTGATTTTATCGTATTTTCCTTCTACAATGACCGGTCGGTCTATGACAAGTTTCTCCAAGGGGTCCTCGCCTCTTTTCTGCACACAGGATAAAATTCCGTATCGGCAGGGCGCGCACCGGCGCCTTTACGGGCGCGTCCGCGATCGGCAGCTACCGGCGTGCGCATTCTCCGCGGAACCGCGCCGTTCCGCATAAAACTGCCGGCTCTTGCGTCAGAACTGCGCCGTTTCGCATAAAATTGTCTGCTCTTGCGTCAGAACTGCACCGTTCCGCATAAAAACTGCGTGACTCTGTGCGGGACCGCGCCGCTCCGTATGGAATTGCGTGCCCCCTGCACCGCTCTGCGTAGGAGCGGCGGCACACCGGACGGTTATATGCTTTTTTCTGCCGCCTGCGTGAGCGCGGCATGCCGGCAGAGCCCGGCGGCCGCAACCGGACAGTGTGCGCAGTCGGGAGCGCGGGCGGTGCATACCTCCCGTCCGAACCAGACGATGCGGTGACAGAAGTCCGACTGCTCCTCCGGTGGAATCAGCGGACTGAGGATCCGCTCCACGCGGAGCGGATTTTTTTCACGCTCGGGGTACATGCCGAACCGGCCGCAGATGCGAATGCAATGCGTATCGGTAACGACGCCCGGCATGTGGTAAATGTCTCCCAGCAGAAGATTGGCCACCTTGCGGCCGACCCCGGGGAAGCGGAGCAGCTCCTGCATCCGATCCGGCAATCTGCCGCCGTACTCGCCGATGAGCATGCGGGAGGCGCCGATGATATTTTTTGCTTTCGTATGATAGAGACCGCAGGAGCGTATATCCGCCTCCACGGCATCGAGGGGTGCGTTTGCCAGTGCTGCCGCATCGGGAAAATGCGCAAACAGGTCGCGGCAGGCAAGATTTACGCGTGCATCGGTACACTGGGCGGAAAGGCTCCCCATCACGAGCAGCCGCCACGGGTCTCCGTCATACTCCAAAGCACAGCGGACCTCCGGATACCGCTCCCGTAAAATACCGGCAATGGCGGTCATGCGCCGTCTTTTTTCTTTGTCACTCCATGATTTCATTCTGTGTCATGCCTCCCCGCTGTTTGGATGGGGTCTCCTCCGCGGCCGGGTCGCTGCGCGATGGCGTCCGGTGGAGGAAGGCGTCGCAGAGCAGCTCGTCCACCAGTCCTGTCGGTAGCCCCACCACATTGTCAAAATCCCCGTCGATCCGTTCCACCAGCTGTCCGCCAAGGCCCTGAATGCCATAGGCGCCCGCCTTGTCCATCGGTTCTCCGGTCTGAATATAGGCGGTGCGTTCGTCCTCGGAGGTGGCACGCATATAGACGGTTGTCTCCCGGCAGCCGCAAAAGGCGCGTCCGCCGTACAGAAGGCAAACGCCGGTATACACGCTGTGCGCGCGTCCGCAGAGAAGGCGGAGCATATCGGCGGCCTCGGCTTCGGAGCGGGGCTTTCCGAGGATCCGGCCATCACAGGCGACGAGCGTGTCTGCGGCAAGAACGGCCGTGCCGTCCGGCAGGGCGGCAGCGGCGGCTTCGGCCTTGCGTCTGGCAAGCAGGAGAACGGCGCGGTCCGGGAGCGTGCCGTCCGGCAGGGATTCGTCGGCATGGCTGACGTATACGGTAAAGCGGATGCCCATCCCGGTCAGCAGGCGACGGCGCCGTGGCGAGGCGGAAGCGAGACAGAGCGAAAAATCCGGCGGGCAGAGAGCGGAGAAACGGTATTCGGACACGGAAAGCACCTCACAATCAGGATCGTACAATGCCGCGGACCGGCCGATCGGCGGAGCGGCCATGGCGGAAGGCGGAGAGGAGGGCGGCGGCTTCGTCGGGAGTTTCGGAAGTGAAGAGAAAATGCATGCGGGAAATATGTGCGGCTTCCAGTTCGCGTACGCGGTCGCCCATATAGGTTGGAAGGCTGTTCAGCAGGAGATTGCGATGCGGAAAGACCCGCAGGAGCGGGAAAACGGCACCGCGTCGATCGGTGAGTGCGGCATGGTTGCAGTGCGCGCATCCGAAATTTTCACGGATGAGACAGCGTTCCAGCAGCATGAGCGGTATTCTGCCGAAGACAATGACCGACCCACCGGGAAGGTCCCGCAGGCGGGGCAGGGAAAGCTCGGGCGAGAGAATCATATCCCGGAGTCCGAAGCGTTCGCGCAGGAGGGAAGCGCTCTCACGATTGGTAATGTTGAGACGGAAGTCGCCGATAACGGAAAACCCCATATCCTGTGCGACACGGATCCAGCCGATATGACCGACCAGGGCGTGGGTGATTCCGGCGCGTGCGGCCTCCCGCAACCGGTCCAGGACCTGCGGCGCTTCGGCATCGGTAATGACGGGTGGCAGACAGATCCCCTGCGGTGGGCGTGCGGCTTCCCGCCAGCGGAAGAGCGGAAGAAAGGTGAGATCGAAAAAGCCACCCGCATTGCCGATCGCGTCAAAGACGGCCGGATCGAAGAAAAGTGCGGTGCGGAAGGGGGGGTGTGTCCGCAGCGGAGGAGGGCCTGCGCGATCGGGAGAGCGGGGAGGCAGGGCAAATGCGGTCCGGTCGGGACCGGGTCGGTCAAGATCCGCAAGCGCCTCCCGACGGAGCGCGTTGAGTACGGCCGGGGAAAGGTTGAGTCCGCTTCCGAGCCGGAGCCGGATGTTTTCCGGCGCAAGCGTGTAGGGCGTGCCGCCCATGCGGGAAAGGTGCGCACATACGGTTCCGGCATCCAGCGGTGCACTGCGCGCAGGTTCGGGAATCTGTGCCACCGCATGTCCGATGGCGCCATCAGCACGGTAGAGCGAAATTTCTGCCGGCGCTCCCGGCAGGATCACCGCATCGGCCCGCAGAGGGACGCGGCGGGAGGGGGGAGGGGGAGGAGGAAGCCGCCGGGATCCGTCGATATCCTGTCTTTTGCGTATACCGGTCATATGGGACTGTGGCTTACCGCGGAAATAGGCATCGGTAAACCCGTCGCGGGAGAAGAGCTCCCGCAGGTAACGGTTTTCCTCAGGACGGGCGGCACGCCGTTCGTCGAGCAGGCGCCGGTAGACCGAAACAACGCCGTATACATAGGCAGGGCTTTTCATACGGCCTTCGATTTTAAGCGAGGAAACCCCGGAGGCAATGAGTGCAGGAATATGATCGGCCAGCGAGAGATCGCGGAGGCTGAGCGGGAAATGGCCGTTGTAGGGCAGGCGGCAGGGTTGTGCGCAGGCACCGCGGTTGCCGCTGCGGCCTCCGATGAGCGAGGAAAGCAGGCATTGGCCGGAGTGAGAAACGCAGAGTGCCCCGTGCAGGAAAATTTCGGTTTGACAGGGGGCGTGCGTTGTGATATAGCGGATGTTTTCGAGGGAGAGCTCCCTTGCCAGCACGACGCGGACCGCGCCGAGCTCTGCAAAGGCGCGCAGGCCGTCCAGGGAGTGGACGGAGGCCTGTGTGCTGACATGGACGGGCAGCGCGGGCAGATAGCGACGGAGCATACGGATCCCGCCAAGATCCGCGGCAATGACGCCGTCGGCCCCCATCCGATAGAAATCGGCGGCGGATCGGAGAAAGGCCTCACATTCGCGGTCAAAGAGCAGGGTGTTCATGGTGGCATAGACGCGGACGCCGAAGGCATGGCAGTAGGCGATGGCGCGTTCGGCCTCTTCGCCGCTGAAATTCTGTGCATAGGCGCGCGCGCTGAACTGCGTGGCGCCGAGGTAGACGGCATCCGCACCGGCCTCCACGGCGGCCAGCATGGCGTCATAGGATCCGGCGGGCGCGAGCAGTTCGGGGAGCGGGGGCAGGGTATTCATGCAGACTCCTTATCATCACCCATACAGGGCAATCGGCACAACAGATAGCAAACCACACGCCCGTAGCACAGACGCAATTTCTGCGCGACCGAGAGAAGAGCGTGACCGTACAGGGAAACGGCGGTTTTGGGAAACACAGGATTTTCGGTCAGACCGTGTGTTGCGGATCATGTATGGATTCCCAGCGGCTTTTTCAGGATTTTGGCATAGGGGCGGGGATAGAGTGCGGGGGTAGGCGTGTCCTTGCGGAAAAGCAGAACCGAGCGCGTCAGAGTCTCGCATCCGTCGGTCAGGGAAAAATCCTTCCGCCCGCACGACCGTGCGCCGAGTAGGGCAACGGCGGTTTCTGCGCCGGCGGCTTCGGCATCGGCCCCGGTGGCTTTCATGGCGAGGAAGCGTCCGTCTTTTTGCAGGAAAGGGATGCAGAGCTCGGCGAGAATGCGCAGCTCCGCCACGCCGCGTGCGGTCACGGCGGTAAAGGAGGCACGCAGCTCACCGTGGGCAAGCTCCTCGGCACGCCCGCAGAGGACCGTAAGACCGGAAAGGCCGAGCCGGTCGGCACAGGCCTGTACATATTCGGTGCGCTTGCGTGTGGCATCCAGCGCAGTCACGCGGATATCCGGCCGGCAGAGCGCGATGGGAAGCGAAGGAAAGCCGGCGCCGCATCCCAC
This sequence comes from uncultured Clostridia bacterium, assembly GCA_944384545.1. Classification (GTDB taxonomy): domain Bacteria; phylum Bacillota; class Clostridia; order Oscillospirales; family CAG-272; genus UBA1740. The sequence goes on from CALWTT010000012.1 coordinate 6,510, forward strand.
ATCCAGGAGGGTGCCGGACGGCAGGAGCGGGCAGAGCGAAACGCTGTCGGCATAATGCCGCAGGATGACGGCGGCAGGGTCGGTGACGGCTGTCAGATTGAAGCGGGCATTCTGTTCCAGCAGGAATTCGGTCAGCATGCGGAAGCGTTCCGCTTTTTCGCTGTCCAAAAAGGCCGACAGGTGATTTTTTTCAAAAATATCGAACAGCGCCTCCCGGAAAGCGCCCGGATCCAATGCAGCCATGCCACTCCTCCGAAAAATACTTATTATATTATAGCAAACCGAAAAAGCACGAATGTGAACAAACCGTTAAAACCCGACGTTTTTTGCAGCAGGTACGGGGGAAAAAGGAGTGGTCTGTCGAGACTTTTTTTGTCCCGGCGCTTGACGGGAGGAATACAATGTGATATAGTATATCTGTTAGAAAAACAAAAGAAAAGAAGAGGTGTGTAGTATGTCTCTGTACAACAAGAAAACGATCGAAGACATTGAAAAGCTTGCGGGGAAAAAGGTGCTGGTGCGCTGCGACTTCAATGTACCGTTGAAGGACGGCGTGATCACCAGTGACAAGCGTATCGTGGAGGCGCTGCCGACGATCCGCTATCTGCTGGGCAAGGGTGCGCGTGTGATCCTGTGCTCGCATATGGGAAAGCCGCACAATATCCTGACGGCAGGCTTCGGGCTGAACAAGAAGGAGAAGAAGGCAATAGAAGCTCTGCCGGCGGAGGAGCAGGCGGCAGCGAAGGAAGCGGCGCTGAAGAAGGCGCTGGGGGATGCAAAGAAGTATACGCTGCGTCCGGTTGCCGACAAGCTGAACGAACTGCTGGGCGCCGGCACGGTAACGTTTGCAACCGACATCACGGGTGCGGACGCGAAGGCCAAGATCGCGGCCCTGCAGAACGGAAAGGCGGTACTGCTGGAAAACGTGCGGTTTGACGCGCGGGAAGAAAAGAACGATCCGGGCTTTGCGGGCGAGCTGGCGGCAATGGCGGATGTATACGTGAACGATGCATTCGGCACGGCACACCGCGCACATGCCACGACGGCAGGAGTAGCATCCTATCTGCCCGCCTATTGCGGCTATCTGATCCAGAAGGAAATATCGATCATGGGCAAGGCGCTGGAGGATCCGGCGCGTCCGTTTGTGGCGATTCTGGGCGGCGCAAAGGTTTCGGATAAGCTGAACGTGATCAACAACCTGCTGACGAAAGTGGATACACTGATCATCGGCGGCGGTATGGCCTATACCTTCCTTGCGGCAAAAGGGTATACGGTGGGAACCTCGCTTCTCGATACCGAAAAGGTGGAATACTGCAAGGATATGATGGAGAAGGCGGAGGCAAAGGGCGTACGTCTTCTGCTGCCGGTGGATACGGTGGTGACATCCGACTTCCCGAACCCGATCGACGCACCGATTGCGGTAGAGACGGTTGCCTCTTCGGCGATTCCGGCGGATCGGATGGGCCTGGATATCGGTGAGAAGACCCGTGCGTTGTATGCCGAAGCGATCCGGACGGCGAAGACGGTGGTATGGAACGGTCCGATGGGCGTATTTGAAAACCCGATCCTGGCGAAGGGTACGGTTGCGGTAGCGCAGGCGCTGGCGGATTCGGATGCGGTGACGATTGTGGGAGGCGGCGATTCCGCGGCGGCGTGTGAGCAGCTTGGCTTTGCCTCGAAGATCACGCATATCTCGACGGGCGGCGGCGCATCGCTGGAATTTCTCGAAGGTCTGGAGCTTCCGGGCATTGCCTGCCTGCAGGATCGCTGAGAAAGCGGGGGAAGCATGATGAGAAAAACAGTCATTGCGGGCAACTGGAAGATGAACATGACCCCATCGGCGGCGCGGGCATTTGTGGAAGAACTGAAGCCACTGGTAGCAGGAAAGAACGGCTGTGATATCGTACTGTGTGTTCCGTACGTGGACATTGCGACAGCGGCGGAGGCTGCAAAAGGAAGCTGTCTGCATATCGGCGCGGAGAATGTGCATTATGAAGCCTCGGGTGCGTATACGGGCGAGGTGTCGTCGAGCATGCTGCTGGAAGCGGGCGCGGAATACGTGATTGTCGGACACAGCGAGCGGCGTCAGTATTTCGGCGAGACCGATCATACGGTGAACCTGCGTGCAAAGGCGGCGCTATCTGCGGGCATGAAGGTGATTCTGTGCCTTGGCGAGTTGCTGGAAGCAAGACAGGCAGGAATCACGGAGGAGATCGTGTCCATGCAGACCAAACTGGATCTTGCGGGCATTGCGGAAGAGGATCTTTCGCGTCTGATCATTGCGTATGAACCGGTGTGGGCGATCGGGACAGGTCTGACGGCGACGCCGGAGCAGGCGGACGAGGCCTGCGGCATCATCCGCCGCGTGGTTGCATCGCTGTATTCGGAAAAAGCGGCCTCGGAACTGACGATCCAGTACGGCGGTTCCATGAATGAGAAAAACGCAGCCGAGCTGCTGGCCAAGGAGAATGTGGATGGCGGTCTGATCGGCGGTGCGTCACTGGTTCCGGCAAAGTTTGCCACGATTGTGGCGGCGGCGGACTGAGAGCGGGAAAGCACATGCGGCGGAGCGCAGAAGTCATCGGCAGGCGTATCCCGGCAGGACGCCACACAAGCTGTCGGGTGCTGTGTTTGTCGGGTGTTGCGGAAAACCGCGGCCGTTGCAAAAATACAAGGAAAGAGAGCGCAGACGCGCTCTCTTTTTTTGCTATATTTTTTGGCGGATTTCCGTCATGCGGAAGGACGGGGATCGTATGGCAGAGAGCGTCGGAACCTCTTCTCGCCGGGAGAGAGGAGGAGCATGCGGGAAGGTATATGGGCAGAGAAGAACAAGAGCGTAAGGCAGCACAATCCGGGACACACGGGAGGCGGTTCGGAAAGGACGTCATCCAAGGAGGAGCAGGGGTGTGCATCCGCGTTCACGGTGTATCAGACGAAAAGTTTTTGTGGGGGAAAAGGAAATGCACCGATCGGAGCCCGTCGCATAGACTACTAACGAAGGGGGGAACCCTTCAAGTATATAGGAGGAGTGTTTTCATGAATAACAACAACTGCCTGTGCCATGTTTTTGACGATTGCAGCACCTGGATTATCATTCTGGCTCTGATCCTCGTATTCTGCTGCTGCTGCAACAACTGAAACATACCGCAAAGAAGAGAACCGAGAAAAAGGGGGGAGACGGAGGGTCTCCCCCTTTTTCTTTTTTTGGAAGTCATAGAGAGGGAGGCGAGCACATAGAATGTAGCACAGAAAGGAAAGCGAGGGCGAGGTATGTTCATCTATTCGTTACGGGCAAGCACCCTGAAATTTTTCGGGGTGGTGGCACTGGCGGTGCTGACACTGGCGGCACTGATCGTATTTGTTCCCCAGTACGGGGAGACGGCAGCCACGGAAGCAGAGGCGCAGACGGTGGACTATACCGGGATGCGTACAAATGAGGACCGGATTGCGTTTCTTGCGCGGTTTGGGATTGAGGTAGAGCCGACGCCGCTGGAAAGCTGCGAGTTTACGGTTCCGGCGGAATTTGACCGTGTGCTGGCGGGGTATAACGAGATACAAAAGGAGCAGGGTCTGGATCTTGCGCGGTATGCGCGCAAGAGTGTAACACGGTATACCTATACAGTGACGAACTACGAGGGGTATGAGGGAACGGTCTATGCGAACCTGATTATATACCGCGATCGCGTGGTGGCGTGCGACATCTGCTCGGCAGACCCGCACGGATTTGTAAGCGGACTCACGGGCGAACGGGATACTTGACAGGTCCGCCTTTGCATGGTAAAATGAAGAAGAAACATGCAAAGGAGCGGGCTATGAAAATCGGAGTATGTGCGGACTGGCGCAACGCATCGCAGCTGGAAGCAATACGCGCGTCGGGAGCAGATTATGTCGAACTGAATTTTACATCGTTCTCCGGAGCAACGGCGGAGGAGGTAGCTGCGCTGGGTGAGAAGCTGAAGGCGAACGGTACGCCCTGCCTGGCATACAACTGCATGCTGCCCGGGGATCTGCGTGTGGCGGGGAAAACACGGGATTTTGCGCGTGCGGACGCGTATCTTGCCCACCAGATCCGTCTGCTGTCGGTACTGGATGGCCGGATTGTGGTATTCGGCTCGGGCCGTTCGCGCTCCTGCGGAGAAGGGGATACGCTGGAATCGGTCCGGAAGGACCTTGCGGTCTTTCTGCGCGACCATGTGGCGCCGGCCTTTGCGCTGGGCGGCTATACCTGCGCAATGGAACCGCTTTCGGAATGCGATGTGATTCATACGGTGGATGACGGTATGCAGCTGATGCAGGCGGCAGACCGCCGGGAAATCGGATTGCTGATCGATTTTTACCATACAGGGGTAAACGGCGAGGACATGACGGATCTGACCGCATATGGCCGAGCATTGCGGCATACACATATAGCCAATCCTGCAGGGCGCAGTGTCCCGGCGCGCGGAGACGGCGTGGATTATACATCGATCTTCCGTGCTTTGAAAGCAGCAGGATATGACGGAGGCATTTCCATCGAAGGCAGCATCCCGAAAGACGCGGATTATGCAGCGCTCATCCGGGAAGGGGTTGCCTGCCTGCGCGCGGCGATGGCGGATGCGGGAGTCTGATCTGCTGTTCTGCGAAAGTCAGAAGAGGAAAACGGGGAATCCGCTTTCCTCTTTTTTTGCGTGTATGGCAGTCACCGTCGATGCGCATGTCCTGCGTTTTTATTTTTCTCCGGATGCTCTTTTTCCTTTCCGAAACCGTCAAAGCCCCCTTGACAGATGCGGGAAAAGCATGTATGATATAGAAGATAGTTGCACACGCAACAGTTTCACACGCAACGAAATCGGTGAAACAGCAGCGGAGAGAAGGCTCCCCGTGTGCAGTGCAACGCACAGAAAGAGAAGAACCGGAAGGCCGGGAGAGGAAGAAAAGGAGAGAGAGCATGCCGACCATCATGCGGAAGGTGAATATGCTGAGCCGCTGCGAGGGGCTATACCGGACCGATCACCTGCGGCAGGAGGATCTGCGCGGATATCATCACAGCTATATCCTGTCGATATGCGGGAATCCGGGCATATCGCAGGAAGAACTGGCGCGGTATATCTGTACAAACAAAAGCACGGTAACGCGCCATGTGACACAGCTGGAAGAGAACGGATATGTGGAGCGGCGTCCGAGTGAGAGCGACCGGCGTGTCATGCGGGTCTATCCGACCGAGCGGATGCAGGCACTGCTGCCGGCGGTGCGGCGGATCACGGAAGAATGGGACCGATATCTGACAGAAGGCCTGAGCGAGGCGGAAATTGCAGGGTTTTACCGGATTCTCGAACGGATCACGGAACGGGCAACGCACTATCTGGAGGAGAGGGAAAAGGCAGAGCAATGCGAGTAATCATAGGATATCTGCGTCCGTTTGCGAAGCGGATGGGACTTGGCTTTCTGATCAAGGTGGCGGGTACGATGGCGGAGCTTCTCCTGCCCTACCTGCTGAGTTACATATTGAAGGATGTGGTGGCGCGGAAGAGCATGGAGGAAATTCTCCTGTACGGCGGCATCATGATCCTGTTTGCGGCGCTGGCGCTGGCCTGCAATATCATAGCGAACCGGATGGCAGCACGCGTGTCCTGTGACTTTTCGGAGCGAGTGCGGCAGGATCTGTTTGACCGGACACTGCATCTTTCGTCTGCACAGTGTGACCGGTTTACGGTGGCATCGCTGGAATCCCGGATCACCACCGATACCTACAACGTACACAACTTTGTGAGCATGATGCAGCGGATGGGTGTACGCGCGCCGATACTTCTGATCGGTGGCGTTCTGATCACGCTGCTGATGGACAGCTATCTTTCGCTGGTGATGCTGGCGACGTTGCCCCTGATATTTGTTACGGTCTACCTGATCTCGCGTAAGGGCGTTCCGCTCTACACACGTGTGCAGAAGGCAGTGGACGGTATGATCCGGATCGTACGGGAGGATGCCGGAGGGATCCGTGTGATCAAGGCGCTGTCGCGGACCGAGCATGAGCATGCGCGGTATGACCGTGCGAACCGGGAGCTTGTGGGGTGCGAAACGCGCGCCGGTGTGACGATGGGCGCGGTGAACCCGGTCATGACGCTGCTGATGAACGGGGGAATTGTGGGCGTTGTGGCGTTGAGTGCGGGGCGCGTGGCAGACGGGCTTTCGGATCCCGAAACCGTGATTGCCTTCATGCAGTACTTCACGCTGATTTCGATGGCGATGATGTCGGTGACGCGGATCTTTGTGATGTACACGAAATGCGCGGCCTCCGCGCGGCGGATTGCGGAAGTATTGCAGGCGCCGGAGGATCTTCCGGTGATGGCGGAGGACGGAAAAGGCCCTGCCGGTCGGATTGTGTTCGACCATGTGAGTTTTTCGTATGCGGGGCGTGCCAATGACGTGGAGGATATCAGTTTCACGGTGCCGGCGGGCGGAAGTCTGGGGATCATCGGGCCGACGGGAAGCGGAAAATCGACCATTATCCGTCTTATGCTGCGTTTGTACGATGCGGACAGCGGTCGGATCTATATCGATGGCCGGGATGTGCGGAGCATACCGGGGCCTGAACTGTATGCGATGTTCGGAACGGCAATGCAGCAGGATTTTCTGTATGCGGACACGGTGGAGGAGAACATTCGTTTCGGCCGTGAAATCGGGCGGGAATCGATGGAGGAAGCGGCGCGGATCGCCCAGGCGGACGGATTCATCCGCAGCTTTGCCGATGGCTACGGACATGAGCTGGCGCAGAAGGGCGCGAACCTGTCGGGTGGCCAGAAGCAGCGGCTGCTGATTTCACGTGCACTGGCGGGGCGGCCGGAGATTCTGGTACTGGATGACAGCTCGTCCGCTCTGGATTACCGGACCGACGCGGCCCTGCGGCGTGCACTTGCATCCGAACGGGGCGAATGTACCGTCGTTACGGTGGCACAGCGCGTCAGCTCGGTGAAGAACTGTGACTGCATCCTGGTACTGGAAGAAGGGCGGATCATTGGTTCCGGCCGGCACGAGGAGCTGCTGGAAAGCTGTGCGGCCTACCGGGAAATCAGCGAATCGCAGATGGGAGGTGCTATCGTTGACTAAGGGGATGAATCCGCGGCGCGGCGCGGGCGCAGAGCAGGAAGAGCTGCCGCGCGGGAAACGCGGACATATACTGATGCGGATGGGGCGATACATTTTCCATTCCTGGCCTCTGTTTTTGCTGGCGGTGGCGCTGACGCTGCTCTCCAACCAGCTTTCGCTGATGGGACCGATGTATTCGGGGGAAGCGATCGATGCGATTGCGGATCCGGGCGGGGTGAACTTTGCACTTGCGTGGGAAAACATTGTGTGGATGCTGATCTGTTATGTGGCATCGGCGGTGCTCTCCTACCTTCTTTCGGTGGTGATGGTGTTCCTGACGCAGCGGGTAGTATACGCGATGCGTCGTCAGCTGTTTGAGAAGCTGACGACCCTGCCGGTCGGGTATTTTGACACACACCAGGCGGGTGACATCATCAGCCGGGTTTCCTACGATATTGATGTGGTGAACGCCTCGCTGTCCCAGGATGTTGTCCAGGTAATGACGAGTATCTATACAGTCGTGGGCTCGTTGATTTTCATGTGGCAGATATCGCGCCCGATGATTCTGATTTTTGTGGTGACGGTCCCGATTTCGATTCTGTTTACGCGCTACCGCTCCCGCAAGGTGCGGCCGCTGTTCCGCGTACGCTCCCGCAAGCTGGGCGAGCTGAACGGATATGCAGAGGAGATGCTGTCGGGGAGCCGTACCATCCGGATCTACGACCGTGAGCGTGAGATCGGAGGGGCCTTTCATGCGCGCAACCACGACGCGATGGAAGCATACTATCAGGCCGACTATTACGGAGCTGCGCTGGGCCCGAGCGTGAATTTTATCAACAACCTGTCGATCTCGCTGGTCACGATCTTCGGTGGGATCCTGTACATGTATTCGCAGAGCGGAACGGTGAGCGATACATCGATGTTTTTCATTACATTGGGCGGGGTAGCAATGTTTGTGCAGTACGCGCGGAAATTTGCGGGCCCGATCAATGAATTTGCCAATATCCTGCACGAATTCCAGTCGGCATTTGCGGCGGCGGAACGAGTCTTCCGTGTCATCGACGAGGAACCGGAGCCGGCGGACGCATCGGATGCGCGCATCCTGACGGAGGTCCGCGGGCAGGTAGACATGGAGCGTGTCAGCTTCGGCTATACGCCGGAGCGTATGATCCTGCATGACATAACGATCCATGCGCGGCCAGGGGAAACCATTGCGATCGTGGGTCCGACGGGCGCCGGCAAGACGACCATCATCAATCTGCTGATGCGGTTTTATGACAGCAGCGAAGGCCGGATCCTTCTGGACGGAGATGCCTTGCAGCATATCACGCGGAACTCACTGCGGGGTGCGTATACCATGGTGTTGCAGGACACCTGGCTGTTCCACGGCAGCATTTATGAGAACATCGCCTACGGCCGGGAGGGCGCAACGCTGGAAGAGGTACGGGAGGCAGCACGGGCGGCGCACATTGACGGATTCATCATGCATCTTCCGGAGGGGTATGATACCATTCTTTCGGATGACGGCGTCAATCTGTCGAAGGGGCAGCGGCAGCTGATTACGATTGCCCGTGCCATGCTGGCGCATACGCGTATGCTGATTCTGGATGAGGCGACATCGAATGTGGATTCGCGGACCGAGATCCGGATCCAGCAGGCGATGAATACGCTGATGCAGGGAAAGACCAGCTTTGTGATCGCGCACCGTTTGTCGACGATCCAGAACGCGGATCGCATACTGGTCTTGCAGAACGGGCAGGTGACCGAGCAGGGAACGCACAACGAGCTATTGGCGGCCGGTGGCTTTTACGCCTCCCTGTACAACGCCCAGTTCAGCTGACAGGAAGCGTGGCGCGATGCAAGCCGTGAGGTAGGGAAAAGCAACCGGAAAAGGGAAAAGCAACCGGAAAAGGGAAAAAATAACCGGGGCGGTGGATACCGCCCCGGTTTTTTCTGCCCGAGGGCAGAACAGGCATCCGGTGCAGGCCGGTCACGGCTGCACTCTCCGTCCTCCGTAGATTTTCCGGCAAGGAGCACCGGAGTGCCTGCCCGCGCAAGCGAAAGCGGCGCCGCGCGGCAGAGGACGGGAAAAGGGAGGGAAACACCGTCCTCAGTACAGTGTACGCCGGACGCGGAAAAGGGTGCCGCAAAAAATACGTCTTCCATATTTTGCATTGTGCGGCCGTGTATAAGCGATATACGCTGCCGTCAATACTTTCATCAGTCCCCTATGGGAGGATGAAATGTACAATAACAAAGTAGAAATCTGCGGCGTGAATACGTCGCAGTTACAGGTTCTGAGCGACGAGGAAAAGCGGCGTCTGCTGCTGCGGGCCCACGCGGGCGACAGCGCCGCCCGACGGGAACTGATCTGCGGGAATCTGCGTCTTGTGCTGAGCATCGTGCAGCGTTTTGCAGGCCGTCGGGAAAACCTGGACGATCTGTTTCAGGTAGGATGTATCGGACTGATCAAAGCCATAGACAATTTCAATGTGGATCTGGATGTAAAATTTTCGACCTATGCAGTGCCGATGATCAGCGGGGAGGTGCGCCGTTATCTGCGGGACAACGCGTCGATCCGCGTGAGCCGTTCGACACGGGATCTGGCATACCGTGCGTTGCAGGCGCGGGACAGTTTGAGCCGCCGTCTGCTGCGGGACCCGACGGCGGAAGAGATTGCAGCCGAGCTGGGGGAGGATGTGCAGGCGGTATCGGGGGCGATGGAGGCGATTGTGGAGCCGGTGTCGCTGTACGAATCGGTCTACAACGACGGAGAGGATTCGCTGTATGTCATCGACCAGCTGTGCGACCGTGAGAACAGCGAGGAAAGCTGGATAGAAGACATTGCCTTGCGGGAAGCGATGAAGAAGCTGACGGCGCGGGAGCGCGCGATTATTGAAATGCGGTTTTATCGGGGACGGACGCAGATGGAAATTGCGTCGGAGATCGGGATATCGCAGGCGCAGGTGTCCCGGCTGGAGAAGAATGCGATTGACAGAATCCGCCGCCAGTTCTGAGACGGAAGGCCTGTGCAGGTGTGCAAAAGAAGCAAACAGAAAAAGCCGCGGAGAGCGGCTTTTTCTGTTTGCATATGCATCGGTTATATATCCAACTGGTCGTGATAGCGGAGAGGGAGCCCGGCGCCGTAGATATGTGAGAGGTCGGAAAGACAGAGGCACTGTGGGTAGGCGATACCGGGTGCGTCCTCACCAAAGCGTAGAATACTGATCCCCGTGTGGCTTATATCGAAAGTCGCGGTAAAAATATGTACCGGCAGATGGAGCAGATAGGCAAGCCAGTGCAGGCCGAATCCCTGATGGCAGAAGGCGGCAACGCGATGGGGATTGTTCCGGAGGATGCGGTACGCATTGCCGACCCCGGTTTTTTTGTAGCCGAGTTTTTCAAGAAAGGCATCGGATCCTTCGCGGAGGATGCGCATGCCTTCTTCTGCCTTGCGGTCGTCGGTATAGAGACCACGCCCGATGCCATCGGGTGCGCGGTAGCTGTCGTCGCTGCCGAGGATGCTGTCGCGTTGACAGAAGGCCCAGTGCTCTCCGCCGTCTGGATAGCGGGCGCAGAAGTGGCGCCATGCGGTATCCTCACTCATAAAGGGCTCGACGGAGGCAGAGAGGCCGAGTGCGCGGCAGGTTGGCTCGGCGGTCTCTCTGGCGCGACCGAGCGGCGAGGTATAGACCTCATCGATCCCGTGCAGGCAAAGGCGCTTGGCAACGGCCTCGGCCTGCTTTTTTCCCTCTGGCGTCAGAGTGTCGGTGGCATAGTCCGGGATCCCATGCCGGATAATATACAGAAGCATGCTTTCTCCTCCCTGTTTCTTTTTCTATCTTCCTTTCCACGAACCCGTACGTTCCGAATCATGGTTTTTCCGTCTGTCACCCGCATCGGATGTGGCGCGGCAGCTTTGGAAAAGTTTTCGCCAAGCCTTTTTCAAAAGGCGTCTGTCCCTGCGCCGCACGCACCACCCTTGCCGCAATCTTCTGCGCCGCGCGCACCACCCTTGCCGCGGTCTCCTGCGCCGCGCGCACCACCCTTGCCGCAGTCTTCTGCGCCGCGCGCACCGCCCTTGCCGCGGTCTCCTGCGCTACGCACACCACCCTTGCCGCAATCTTCTGTACCACACGCACCACCCTTGCCGCAATCTTCTGCGCCGCGCACACCGTCATTGCCCCACTGTGCCACCCGGGCACTGTGCGTCAGGCTGCTCGTCCTTTCCCTTCCCAGATGCCGCTTCCGCAACACACGCCCCCTTTGTGCGCGGATTTTCTCCTTCTGCGTTTTCCATGACTGCCGCTCCGGCACGCGGGATATCGCATTTGTCTGTGGGGATGACCTCTGCCTGCTCCCCAGACCGCGGGAGTGTTTCTGCCCCGGATCCGGTTTCCGGCTCTGTGTTTTTCTTTCTGCCCACGGTCTGCACAAGCGAAAAGGCCTTTTTCCGGCTCCGGCTGCGCGGGGGCGGTACCACATTCTGTTTGCTGGCCCGGAGGTTGGATCCCGTCACATCACTGATATCAATAATCGTAATAAAAGCAGCGGGATCGGCATCTTCAATGATCCGTTTGAGCTGGGGGATTTCAAATCGGTTGACAACGATATACAGCACGGTTTTTTCGCGATTGGAATAGTAACCGGCGGCGGGCAGGAGCGTGATACCACAGCCGAGTTCTTCGCTGCAACGGCGCACAATGTCATTTTTTCGTTCGGTGATGACAAGGGCAGCTTTGGCCTTATCAAGACCTTCGACAATAAAGTCGATGGTTTTGATCCCCACGGTATAGGCGATGATGGAATACAGCGGAATCTGCCAGGCATTGTGCACGATTCCCGCGATGAGGAAGAGAACGCAGTTATAGAGCATCACGAAAGTACCGACGGTGAGACCGAGGCGCTTTGCGAAGGTAACGGCAAGAATTTCCACCCCGTCCAGCGCACCGCCCAGATGAATGGTCATACCGGACCCGACGCCGGAGAGCAGGCCACCGAAAATGGCGCAGAGCACCAGATCGGTACCGGCGATGGGGGAGGAGGATGCGACGTCAAAAAGCGATTGAATGAGGAGCGTGGAGCCGGCATAGATACTGACGGCATAGATGGAGGTCAGCACAAAACGGCGTCCGAAGCGACGGTAGCCGAAGAGAAAAAAGGGGAGGTTGAGTATAAGCAGCAGCGACCAGAGCGGAAGAGGGAGCAGCGTATCAAGGAAGACGGAAGTACCGGAGAATCCACCGTCGAGCAGACCGACGGGCGCGAGAAAGACAGTGACGCCGACGGCATTGATAAAGCCGGCTGCCGTAAGCAGTAGCGCAGAAAAGAGAAGATGACGGTAGCGTTTTCTGGAATGCATGGGAGCTCCTTTCACGGCGGGACAGAGTACAATATCAAACAAATACATTATAGCATGAAAAGGCGGAGAAGGCAAGTGGCGGAACAGATTTTCCGTGCGGGGAAATGCGAAAGCAGAGAAAAAAGGACGGTCCGGCGCGGGTTGGCGTCGGACCGTCCTGAGGGCGGTAAAAACAACGGTTGTGCCCCTGTAGACACGCCCGTCAGGCGATGATCAGAGGAAAAGCGGACGCAGCTGCTTTCCCTCACGGGCGGCGGCAAATGCGTCCGGGATGCGGGAAAAATCCGCGACCAGGGAAGAAGGCTTTGCGCAGGGATCGTCCTGTCGCATGGGGACCAGAAAGAAGTTTTTCCGCATGGAAAGAAGGGCCAGGTTCTGGAGGTTGGCGGACAGGGCATCGTTGGAAGCGGGTGCAAGAAGGACGGGCCTTCCGGTTCTGGAATGGGCTTTGACGGCCATAGTGACAGGGGTGTCGGTGATTCCGTGGGCGAGCTTTGCGAGCGTGTTGCCGGTGCAGGGCGCAACGATGAGAAGGTCGAGTGGCGTGCGCGGCCCGAGCGGTTCGGCATCGACGATGGTGTGTATGACAGGCCTGCCGCAGAGGCGTTCGACCTCATTGCGGAACTCGGCGGCGAGGAAGAAACGTGTATCGGTATCAAAAACCGATTCGGACAGGATGGGCAAAACCTCCCACCCCTGCTCACGGAGAGAGCGGAGCGCGCCGAGAGAAGCGGCGAGGGTGCAGAAGGAGCCACAGAAGGCATATCCTATCACAGGTGTACACCTCTTTTCGTAGCAATCAGAGTGAGAATTTCATCAAAAAGATACTGGCCGGCGCTTTCGGGTGAAAAACGACCGGGCAGAGAGAGCGCGTTGGGATGGAGAATACCGTATTCTTCGGCAGCAACGTTGTCCAGTGCACCGCCTGCCAGATCGAGAACAAGTGTCCCGTGGGCAAGGGATCGGAGCGCGTCCCGGCAGAGAAGGGGAGCCGGGACGGTATAAAAAACCGCGCGGATCCCTTTGGGAAAGGAAAGTGGCGCATCGGACAGAATGGGATATACCTTGCAACCGGCAGCGTTTGCTTCTGCCCGCGCGGTGTCGGAGCGCGCGAGGACGGTGATATCGGCGCGGCAGGCATGCAGGAGCGGAAGAAGAGCGCGGGCGATCCGTCCGTATCCGACGATGGCGACCGGACAATCGCAGAGCGTGCAGGGAAGTCCGGAAATGGCCATGGCAAGCGCCGCTTCAGCGGTAGCGTGCGCATTCCGGAGAAGAAGGGTTTCTCCGGTATAGTAATCCGCAAAGACAAGTCCTTCGCGTGCAGCCTGTTCCTGCAAGGCAGCAGGAATGGCACCGCCGAGAAGAAGCGCCTCCTCCTCGGCACGGGAGAAGATCTGAGCAAAGGAAGGACAGGCCTCGGGTTCTGCGGCGGACATGAGTGGATGAATTCCGTCGCGTGTGACGGGAAGTGGAAAAACAAGGACATCGGCGCCGCAGAGCGCGGAGAAAAGAGACGACACCGGACAGGGCGAGCCGGATGGCAGACCGTACGTACGGACCGAGGTCCGTTCAGCAAGCAGAGAAGCGACAACGGCCATACGGCGGTCGCCGCCGATGAAGGTAACGTTCATATACTGCCGGAGAGAATGCAGCACACTGTTATTCTATGCCGACGCGGCGGGAATTGTCGCTTTACTTCCCGGGAAAATATGGTATAATATATGCGTAAAAGCCTTGCGAGGCAAGTCTTTCGGCTTCGCCTTTGTACGCTTGCGCGTACCGCATATATTGACGGCTTCGCAAAAATGCCATTGCGAGCAAGCATTTTTGCT
>CALWTT010000013.1 GCA_944384545.1 uncultured Clostridia bacterium
TCTTCCTCGCGCAGCGCCTCCCCCTGCCGCTTCCGGTGCAGAATGTCATACATCCTCATGTCCGGTCTCCTTTCTCTCCGCCGTCCCGGCAGGAGCTCGCAGATTCTCCGGTCCGAAGCCGTCTGGCAACAGCTCCGACAGACGGTATTCCCGTATTCCTTCTGCCGTTTCCGTATAGATACGGAAAGAAGCGGGATCACAGAACTCCCGCAATGCCTGCCGGCATACCCCGCAGGGTGTGCACGGTGCAGTGTCCCCACCGACAGGCCCCCCGCAGACCGCGAGCGCGCAAAAGTCCCGTACGCCGGCCGCTACCGCCGTGAACAGCGCGACGCGCTCTGCACAGCAGGTGGGAGTAAAAGCTGCGTTCTCTACATTACAGCCGCAGAACACGCGTCCGTTCGCCGCGAGCAGCGCCGCCCCCACCGCATACCCGGAATAGGGCGCATAGGCGTGCCTGCGCGCCTCACGCGCCGCCTCCATCAGTCCGGAGGCCTCCGACACCTTCATGGCAGTATCTCCTTTGCAAAGGATTTTCCCGCGCCGCGGTAGGTGCTTCCTAACACCTCCGCCACCGTGGCTCCGACATCCGCAAAGCAGGAACGTGTCCCGATCGCAACCGGGCGGACACACCGACCCGCGCACAGAATCGGAATATATTCCCGCGTATGATCGGTCCCTGCCGCATATCCGGGATCGCAGCCGTGATCTGCCGTCACAAGAAGCAGATCCTCCGTGCCCAGCATCGGCAGGGCACGGCCGAGAAAATTATCAAAGGCGCATAGCGCCGCCGCATACCCATCCGCGTCCCGGCGGTGACCGTACAGAGAATCAAAGTCCACAAGATTCACAAAGGCGAGGCCGTGAAAATCCCGTTGTAACAGATCCAGTGTCACGGCAAGTCCCTCTGCATTGCCATGGGTCGGCAGACGCTCGCTTATGCCGCGGCCCGCAAAGATATCCCCGATCTTCCCTACGGCAAGCGTCGCGAGCCCCTCCCCGTGCAATGCGTCCAGCAGAGTCGGTGCCGGTGGCTCCAGGGAAAAATCCCGCCGGTTGGCCGTCCGCGTATATTCACCGGAGCGCCCGGTAAAGGGGCGGGCAATCACCCGCCCTACACCGTATTTCCCGGTCAGGATCCGACGCGCCATACGACAGTATTCATACAGCTGTTCTGGCGGAACGCATTCCTCATGCGCCGCAATCTGAAAAACACTGTCCGCCGATGTGTACACAATCAGATCGCCGCTCTGCATATGCGCGTCCCCATAATCCCGGATCACCTCGGTGCCTGAATAGGGGCGATTGCAGAGCACGCCCCGGCCGGTGGCCCGCGCAAATGCATCGATCACCTCCGGCGGAAAGCCCTGCGGAAAGGTCGGAAGGGGTGCGGCGGATATCAGTCCCGCAAGCTCCCAATGTCCGACCGTCGTATCCTTTCCGGCTGAGCGCTCCGCTGCACGGCCATATGCCCCGCACGGCGATGCGCACGGCGCGACCGCCTGCACTCCCTCTATATTGCCAAGGCCAAGGGAAAGCAGATGCGGAATCCGCAGCTTCCCCGTGCGCGCACAGCTTCCCAACGTATCGGCGCCCGCATCCCCGAAGGCAGAGGCATCCGGCAGAGCGCCGATGCCGAAGCTGTCCAGTACGATCAGAAAAACACGTCTGACCCCCGCTTTCACTGCTCCGCTCCTCCGTAAAGTCTGAGCGCCGTCCCGAGCGCCACCTCCATCATATCGGTAAAGCCGGTCGCACGCGCATCCGACGACAGTGCTTCCCCGGTCAGAAGATGATCCGATACCGTACAAAGCGCCAGTGCGCGTCGTCCGGCGCGCGCCGCCACCGTGTACAGCGCAGCTGCTTCCATCTCCACTGCCAACACACCCATCCGGCCGAAGGCAAGGCTCTCCTCGCCGTCCTCGCGGTAAAAGATATCGCTGGACAGAAGATTCCCCACATGATAGGGAATGTGCAGGCGCTCCGCCTCCCCGACCGCCGTACGCAGAAGCGTATAATCGCAAAGAGGCGCCAGCCGGCCGTGCAGACCGAACTGGTCAGGCAAGGCGGAGTCGGTCGATGCACCCATGCCGAACACAAGATCCCGTAGCTTTACTTCCGGACGCAGTCCGCCTGCCGACCCCACGCGGATGATTGCTTCTACACCGAACATGTGATACAGCTCATGACTGTAAATCGCCATGGAGGGCATGCCCATACCGCTGGCCATCACGCTCACCGGACAGCCGCGATAGCTGCCCGTATATCCCTGCACGCCACGCACATTGTTGACAAGGCGTGCACCTTCCAGATAGGTTTTGGCAAGAAAGTTCGCACGAATGGGGTCTCCCGGCATCAGCACCACCGGTGCAAAATCCCCCGGATCGGCATCGATATGCGGCGTTGCATGTTCTTTCATATTCTTTTCTCCTTCTCTCTTCTGCGCTTTTGCACTTCCGCTTACTCCGACGGTTTTTCCTGTTTTTCTCCTGCCGCATCTGTAGCTTCCCATTGTTTCTGCCCGGCACTGTTGCCCATGTTTCTGCGACATCCGAAGACCGCATCGCGGCAGATTCCTACCAAGCGGCTGGTGCCAAGGCGGTCCGCTCCCAGTCGCAAAAATTCCTCTGCCGCCGCAAAATCCGAAATGCCGCCCGACGCCTTGACCCGCAGGCCCGGCGGGCAATGCGCCGAAAGCAGTGCGACGTCCTCCCGCGTTGCGCCGCGGCGGGAAAAACCGGTGGATGTCTTGATATAGTCCGCACCCGCTTCCCCCACCAATGCGCACAGACGGATCTTTTCCTCCCCGGTCAGAAGACAGGTCTCCACAATCACTTTCAGAATCCGTCCGGCGCAGGCTTCACGCACCGCGCGGATCTCCTCCCGTACCTCCGCCCAACGCCGATCCCGGACATATCCGATCCGGATCACCATATCCAGCTCTGCCGCGCCGTCCCGCACAGCCGCCTCAGCCTCTGCCGCCTTGATGCCCGGTGCGCAGTATCCGCAGGGAAACCCGATCACCGTACATACCGGGATGCGACCCGCTGCATAAGATACCGCATCCGCCACATATACCGGCGGAATGCAGATGCTCGCGGTGGCGTAGCGGATTCCTTCATCTGTCACCTTCCGGATCTCCTCCCATGTCGCTTCCGGCGAAAGGCAGGTGTGATCCACATGCCGCAATACGGCGGCGTATTCTTCCGGTATTTCCCGCATGGTTTCTCCCTTCCGCGCCTTCCGCGCCAGATCTTTTCTCTGCCAGTATTTCCTGCTTTGTTTCCGACTTATGCAAAGTGGTACGTCCCTGCGTAGAATTTCTCCCGGCCTGTTCCGCCGTCCGCTTTCTCTCCGTACCCCTTCGGCCTTCTCTTCCATAAAATATTATGTACTGCTACCATTTTACCAAAAGGCGGGGGCGCTGTCAAGTAACCGTATGCATTTCCGTGTCCCGTACATCAAGCAACAAAAAGCACCCGCATACCGATCCGGTATACGGGTGCAGAGCCCCTCTTCTGCATTTTTCACGCCTGTGCTTTCCTGTATTCCCTATTCCCCGTGCAACCCTGTACCTTTGATATCCGCCGCTTCCCTCTCTATCCGTCCTCCATACCGCTCTCCGACGGTTGTGGGGAAACGCAGCATTTCAGAACACACGTGGGCAGATTCGCAATACGATGCAGCGGAGGATCCTCTCGGTTGTCAATTTTCACGACATACAGGACGCTTATTTTTGCCGTTTCACGATTGGAGAGCTCTCACGGTTTTTCAATTTTCGCGACATACGGGGGTACTTGTTTTTGCAGTTTCACGAACAGTATGCGGTGCGGACGGCAATCGGCCGGGCCGGATGCTGCGCATGGCATTGAGCACCGCCAGAATCATGACACCCACATCCGCAAAGATTGCCATCCACATATTCGCAAATCCGAATACGCTCAGAATCAGCACAAGCGGCTTCACCGACAGTGTGAACAGCAGGTTTTGCCATACGATACGCATCGTCCGCCGCGCAATTCCCACCGCATCCGACAGTCCGGTCAGTTTGTCGTCCATCAGAACCACATCCGCCGCCTCAATTGCCACATCGCTCCCCAATGCACCCATCGCAATCCCTATGTCCGCACGGGCAAGTACCGGGGCGTCGTTGATCCCGTCTCCCACATAGGCAAGTGTGTTTCCGGGGCGCAGCAGGCCTTCCACCGCACGCACCTTATCGGCAGGCAACAATTCACAGCGCACATCGTCTATCCCCAGCTCCGCGGCTACTGACTCGCCCATCGCGCGCCGGTCTCCTGTCAGCATGACGAGGTGGTTCACTCCAGCCCTGCGCAAGCGCTGAAGCGCCTCCGCCGCTTCCGGTTTGATTTCGTCCGCTACGGACAGCGCTCCGAGGTATTTTCCGTCCCGTGCCACATACAGAATGCTTCCCGCCTCTTCCCGTGGACAGTAGGAGATTCCCCCCTGTTCCATCAAGCGGGCGTTTCCGCATAAGATCCGATGCGACCCGCTTTCTGCTTCCACACCCATACCGCCGTTTTCCGTGATTTCCCACGCACCGCTCTCCTGCGTGCACGGCCATGCCTCACGCACGGCTGCGGCTACCGGATGTGTCGAATGTTGCTCCGCCAATGCTGCCGCTTCCATCAGCTCCGACTCCGTCACCCCCTCCGCCGGATAGCGTCCCATAACACGGAAAATCCCGCGGGTCAGCGTGCCGGTTTTATCCATTACCACCGTATTCACCGACGAAAGGCGCTCCAGATAGCCCGCCCCCTTGATCAGAATGCCGCGGTGCGCCGCACCGCCGATCCCGCCAAAAAAGGTCAGAGGCACCGATATCACCAGCGCACAAGGGCAGGACACCACAAGAAATGTCAGGGCACGCCCTACCCAAAGCGTCACCTCCCCCGTGAGCAGCGACGGAATCAGTCCGAGCAACCCCGCTCCCACGACGACGCAGGGCGTATACCAGTGTGCAAAACGTGTAATAAAATTCTCAGTATGCGCCTTCCTCGCCGATACATTTTCCACAAGTTCCAGCAGGCGCGCGACCGTACTGTCCTCGTACCGTCCCTTCACACATACCGTAATCACGCCGTCCAGATTGACCGTGCCGCTCAGTACCGTATCGCCGATTTCTGTTTCCCGCGGCAGACTTTCCCCGGTCAGGGCCGCCGTATCTATGCGGCACCGCCCTTCCGTCACCTCTCCGTCAAGAGGAATCCGCTCGCCGGGAAATATCCGGATATACTCCCCAGGTTCTACCTCCTCCGGCGCCACCGTTTCTTCTTTTCCGTCCCGCAGAACGCGTGCGCTCTCCGGCCGAATGTCCATCAGCGCTGCAATGTTCCGCCGGCTTCGCCCCACTGCAATGCTCTGAAACAATTCTCCCACCTGGTAAAAAAGCATAACCGCTACCGCTTCCAGATATTCCCCCAGCACAAACGCACCTACCGTCGCCGCCGCCATCAGAAACTGTTCATCCAGCAATTGTCCGCGGAGCAGATTCCGTACAGCCATGTAGAGGACATCCCATCCCACGATCATATAGGGAATCAGACAAAGCCATAGCCGCACTCCGGCTTCCAGCGGCATAAACGCAAGTACCAGTGTTACAACCCCTGCCGTCACAATGCGGAAAAGGTCCCGCTTCTGCCGCCCGCTCATCCGTTTATAATACGGCATCCCGGGTCCACACGCCGGCAGACCTTCGCCGCCTCCTTCATAACCGCTTCCATCTCTTCCTCTGCTGCTTCCACCGTCAGCCGCCCCGATATAAAGTTCAGGCAGGCATAGGTCACCCCCGGCAATGCCGCGATCCCCTTCTCTATTTTCAACGCGCAGTTTGCGCAATCCAGATCTTCCACTCTGTACACCTTTCTCATTGCTCCTCCTCCTTTTCCAGGATATGCTCATACCCCTGCCCGATCACCGTTCGCACATGATCATCCGACAGCGAATAATACACCGTCTTGCCTTCCCGGCGCGCTCGCACCAGATTGTAGTCCCGCAACACCCGTAGCTGATGCGAGATGGCCGAAGCGCTCATATCCAGCAGTTCCGATATCGCGCACACGCACATTTCCGCTTCAAACAGCCCATACAGAATCCGTAGCCGCGTCCGGTCGCCAAACACACGGAAAAAGTCCGAAAGGCGTTCCAGTGTCTCCTGTGCAGGCATCTGTGTTCCCACGCGCTCCAACAGCGCACGATGGTCATGCTTCTCCTCTCCCATTTTCTGACGGCTCCTCTCTTTCGTTTTTCATTTGAGCAGGCATTCAATTGAACGCCTGTTCATATGATAGCATCCCGGTTGGAATTTGTCAAGAGGTTTCCTGATTTTTCCCGGAAAAATTTTTCTATGATCGCAGGCGCGCCTATATCCCCTTTGACAGAAGTCGTCGTCTGGAAAGTCCCACTGCCGCATCTCCCCATATCTTTCAGAAACCGCTGCTTCAGCGACCGCCGAAAATCGATCTGCAGGACGGATTGCCACCGGTAAGACCGGCACTGCGCCACTATGGATGCGGACAAAAAAAGGCCCTCCGCGGATTTCCACGGAGGGCAATAGATAGGGTTCGGACTCTGTCGCGGGACACCGCGGAGTACAGAAAGATCAGGCGCCTGCTTTCTTCTTTTTGCGGCGGGGCAGGATAAATCCGTTCTCACGCAGCCAGCGCACTGTATCGGTAAAGGTCTCCTGCATACGGCGGGGCAGATACCCCAACTCCCGCGTCGCTTTTTCGTGCGAGAAGGATGCATTGGTCCCCAGCGTATAGATCGAATACGGCGTAAAATACAACGGCTTCTTCTTCCAGAGACAGTACTTCTCGTACAGTGGCGCTACGGCGCGCGCCACCCAACGCGGCAGATACAGACGGATCCGCTGTCCGCCCGCTGCACGGTGCAGATAGTTAAATACATCCTCCACGCTCAGATACCGGCCGGACAGGATATAGCATTCTCCGCGTTTCCCTTTTTCGCAGCAGGCAAGAATCCCATCCGCTACATCCCGCACATCGACAAAATCATAGCCGCCGCGCACACCCGCCGGAAGCGTTCCGTTACAGTAGGCAATCATCATGGCGGTAAAATTGCCATGCCCTGCGTCGTACGGACCGATAATGCCCGACGGATGTACCACGCTGGCGTTCAGACCTTTCTGCGCCGCACGCAGGACATACGCGGTCGCCTCCGCCTTGCTCTTTGCATATTCTCCTACCACACGCTCCGCCGAAAATTCCCGGCTCTCACTGATGTCCTCTCCTGCAGGATGCTCCGGCAGTGCATGGACCGAGCTGACATATACCAGCTTCGTCACACCGTATTCCACACACAGATCGGTGATGTTGCGCGTCCCACCTACATTCACCTCCCACAGCTGCTTACTGTTGTGGCTCGCAATCGAGATGACACCCGCACAGTGAATGACCGTCAGGGCTTCCTCCGGTCCGACAAGGAAGGCAGGACGCAGGCTTTCACGGTCACGCACATCTCCCGTGAAGAGAGTGACACCCGATGGGCACTGACTCTCTTCACCCGGTAATACCAGGCAGCGAACCTGCTTTCCTTTCTCTAACAGCTTTCCCACGACCACACGACCCAGATTCCCGGTCGCACCGGTGACAAGATACAGTTCCTTCATCTATGTCCTCTCCTCTCCCAGGCCCGCAAACACTGACGTTGCCTGTTGACATTCGGGCTTTCTTGTGTTATTATTATACCAACATGATGTTGTATTTGCAACCGACAGATGTTTCCCCGTTGGCGTGAATGATACACCCTGCCCTTTTCTGTTGCCTTGCCAGCATCTATCCTGCATTTGTTCTGTTCGGAGGTCCTTTATGCAGACAAACGATAAAAAAGAAAACCAACGTGTGCGCCTCACCAAGGCGCTTCTCAAAGAGGCGCTTCTGCGTATCATGGCAAAAAAAGAACTCTCCCATGTCTCCATCAAGGAGCTGTGCGAGGAGGCTGGTATCAACCGATCCACCTTCTATCAGCACTACGGCGATCAGTATGGCCTGCTACGCGAAATCGAAGACGAATTGCTGGAAAAGGTACGCGCCCAGCTTGAAAAAATCGATTCCTCCGCCGAAAGCATTCTCTACATAGAGTCCCTGCTCCGCTCCTTCCGGAGCGAACCCGAACTCTGCCGCATCCTCTTCTGCTGCAATGAGCACAGCGCCTTTCACGATAAGTGCTTTGCTCTCATCCTGGACCAGTTCACCCGGCGCGTGCAGCTCAAAAACCGCGAGGGAGACGGCCACTTTGTCCTCACCTTTCTCATCAACGGCGCACTATGTCTCATTCAGCAATGGATCGGCGAGGGGTACCGGGTCTCCTGTGAGGATCTTGCCCGGCTGATCTATCGCCTGTGCGACAATGCCACAAGAGGCATTCTCCAATTCTCTGTCCCCGCTGAAACCAATGAAAAAAAAGAGCCGTCCGCGCACTGAGCGAACGGCTCTTTTGCTTGCTCTTCCCATCTTGTTTTTCACAGAATCCATCTTCCGGCACGCTCCTGCTACTATACTGTCACCGAAAGCAGCGGCAGCAACAGTTCCGTGCAAAAGACTGCGATGCAGGCCGCTGCAGCTACGGTCAGCAGGCCCTTCTCCCAATAGGAAAGCAGACACGCAACGGCGAATCCGACCACCGCCGACACGACCGATGAGGTTGCGCCGAAGACCGCAGGGACCGTCATCACGCCCAGCACCGTATACGGGACATAATACAGGAAGGAGCACAGAAAACGGTTGCGGATCCGATGCTTCACCAGAACCAATGGCAAGGCACGGATCAGATAGGTCACGCCGGCACACACGAGCAGTCCGGCAAAAAAAGAGAGCAGATCCGTCACGAATCCGTCACCTCCCCTTCCGGAACCGGCGCCAGCAGCGCAAACACTGCACTGGCAACCACCGCACAGAGAATCATGACAAATCCCTCGGATACCTGCGCAAGGACCGGAACATACCGGAACATACATCCGAGCCCCACCGCAAACAGAACACAGAAAAGTGTGGCACGACTTTGCTTGGCCGCAGGAATCACGATGGCCAGAAACATGCCGTAAATGGCAATGCCCAGTGCCGAAACCAGTGCGGCGGGCAAAATATTGCCCGCCAACGCACCGATCAGCGTACCGAAAGACCAGCCGACATACGGCGTCAGAATCAAACCATACATATACGGTGCGGTCAGCGTACCAGGGCGTGAGGAGGCCACAGCAAATACCTCGTCGGTATTCACAAAGGCAACCACAAAGCGGTCGCACAGCCGCACCGCGGGATCCAGCTTCTGCGACAGCGAAACCGACATCAGCGAATAACGGAGATTAATGACCAGTTGGGTCAATCCCAACTCCAGCAGACTGCCTCCGCCGGCGAGTAGCGGAACCGCCGCCATCTGTCCGGCCGAGGTCGTATTTGCCATGGAAATCAGCACCGCCTGCATCACATCCAGGCCGCTGCTCACCGCAAAGATTCCAAACGCGAACGCCACCGAAAAATACCCAAGACAAATCGGGAACCCATCATGCAGACCACGTAAAAAACTTGTCCTTGTATCATCCATTGCATACAAACGAAGGCTGCGTTGACATACCGCACGCCTGTGGTAAAAGGTTTCGGGCACCGATGTACGGCGCCCCTTCGTTCTTAATTTCTCTTGTTTCTGCTGCGGATTATTCCTGCAATGCTTCCTGGCACGCTGTATCCGTGTCAGCAAACTGCATCTCCGCCGCCTCGCACTTAGATGGAACAACTGCGGCGCGTTTCCTGCGGTCAAGCCGCAGCATCCCGATGACAATCGAAAGGATCGTGAAAATCTCGGTCAACGCCCCGCCGAGCGAGCGGTTCCAGAGATTGTATGTCAGCCACGCCGGTGAGCTCGACAGCGACAGCACACGTACCAGCCGCGCTTCCCGGCAGCGATACGCTACGGTCGTACACAGCATACCGAATACTGGCAGAAATTCAATGATCAGGTTCTCCGGCGTTACTGCCGTACCGAACATCGCAAACGATAGAACATAGGTCAGGAAAAACAAAAAGGAGAACACAAATACCCAGATTGGATGTGCTGCCCATTTTCTCTCCCGCTGGGAAAAAATCGCCGCGCGCAGAATCCCGATCGCATTCAGCAAGCATCCCATCACCGCCCGCAACAGTCCGAAATGGACCGTAAACAGCACCGACGAGCAAAACTGCATCAGAACAATCTTTTTCTGCGTCTTCTGCTGGTAGGACAGCACGCCGATCGCCATAGCTACCAGCCCGATGCCCTGTGCCAGGATCTCTGTCATACTATACCTCCGCCTCCCACACGATCGGCGCGTTTTCAGCCCAAGCACTGCCGCTCCCGTATCCGGCAACTCCGCTCATCCTGGTTCCCGTTTTCCAGAGCTCCCGACACACGGGTATGGCCGGCACCCCTGTACGGATCCTGCCGTATCGGAAAAAAGCGTTTCCCTTCCGGGCATAGTCTTCCCCTTACGGCAAAGCAAAAGGCTCCGAAGCACGATCCGCCCGAAGCCCTGACCTTGGTGCCGGTGGTGGGACTCGAACCCACACGGTGTCGCCACCAACGGATTTTGAGTCCGTCACGTCTGCCATTTCATCACACCGGCGAAAACACGTGTATTATAGCACGGACGAATGGAAAAATCAAGGGTTATGCGAAAAAAGCTTTCAAAATGTAGTGTGTCTCTTTCAAAAGACCTTTTGTCTCTGCACATGGGTGGTAAAAAACATGAGCGCTATATTTCCGAACATTTTTACACGCCGGTCTTTCTGACAAAACTTTTCGGGATGCTCTTGACATTTGAAATGTGCTGTGCTACAATAGTTAGGCAAATCTGGGTGTGGCGCAGTTGGTAGCGCGCTACCTTGGGGTGGTAGAGGCCGCACGTTCAAGTCGTGTCACTCAGACCAAATTCAAATAATCCGAACTTTTTTCTAATAGGAGGAGGGTTCGGATTATTTCTTTATATACGGTATCCTTCCGGTATGCGAAATTGTTCGAACTCCGATAACGAACAATAAGCCTCACGGCTATTGAAAAATACATACTTGGAGGAAAAAGTTATGAAACACCAAAACGAAATTACCTACACCGAAAGAGACGGAATCCTTTATCCCGACCTTGCCCTTCCCGATCAGACCGACTACCCTATCGGCAAATATGGACAAATGCGGCTTGGCTTCTTGAAAAAGCACCGCGGAGGCACGTATACTACTCTATTAACCGAAGGAAGACTGTCTGCACATTTGTTTGCCATAGACCAAGAAGCACGCTCACAAGTCGAAATTATGACCAAAGAGCTTGCTAATAATCGTGGTATCGACGAAAACCTCAAAGCGAGTAATCCGCTCCTGTGGGTACAAGAAATGAACAACTGTAAGGCATCTGCCGAGGAAGTCGTGCTTCGGGAGGTGGTGTATCAATGACGAGCATTGTTAAAGAACACTGGCATTGAAACATCAATCCGTAGGTAAATTTGATACTCCGAATTCAAAGAATTGCTCGGCTACATCGATTGATGTTGGAGATGTTGTTCGACATCTAAAACAAGTAAAATTCACTTAGCCACGCTGATCACTTCGGCGTGGCTTCTCTAATTTCGATATAATATTGAATAATAATTTGGTAATTGACAAATCCTATTGACAAACGGTCACAAAAAGTATATAATATATGTGACGAGGTGAGCGTATGGCACGAATTGATTGTTTTAATCCAATAGCCGGAAGGATATCGAATTTACCCGCCGGCGAAATATTTGTTATATCTGACTTCTCAGATCTTGCGGATGATGCAGCCATTCGCAAGGTTTTGTCGCGCCTTGAGGGCGACGGAAAAATCCGCCGTATCATGCGAGGCGTTTACGATTGCCCCATATATAATGACTTTTTAGGTGAATATGTAGAGCCGCACCCGGATAAGATTGCTCATGCTATTGCACGGAATTTTGGTTGGACGATTGTTCCTTGCGGCGATACTGCACTCAATATGCTTGGGATTTCGACGCAAGTCCCATCAGTATGGCTTTATGTCAGTGATGGAAATTATCGTGAGTACCAATGTGGAAACATTACAATTGAATTCAAACATACAGCTAACAAAGAAATATCTAAAATTTCATCGAAAACAGCATTGATCATTCAGGCAATCAAAGCGCTTGGAAAAGAGAAAATAACCGATGAGGTTATAAATAAGATTAAAGTCTCAACAACGGAGGATGAGCGTAAACTTATGTTTACCGAAGCAAAATACGTGACATCATGGATATATGATGTAATAAAAGAGATTTGCGGAGGGACAAGATGAGAAATATAGCAACCATACCGGCGCGCGACCGCGAGGCACTGTTCCGTAATACGGCCGCAAAGATGGGTATGAGCGAGGCAATTATCGAGAAAGATTTTTGGGTATGCTATATGCTCGATTATCTATTTCACCGTTGCGCTTGGGAGGATAACCTTGCATTCAAGGGTGG
Organism: uncultured Clostridia bacterium; assembly: GCA_944384545.1. GTDB lineage: Bacteria > Bacillota > Clostridia > Oscillospirales > CAG-272 > UBA1740. The sequence goes on from CALWTT010000013.1 coordinate 12,509, forward strand.
TACAAGTCTTTCCAAAGCCTACGGACTCATCGAACGTTTCTCCGAAGATATTGATCTGATCCTCGATTGGCGGGTTCTCGGGTACGGCATCAGCGAGCCTTGGGAAGAACGAAGCAATACGAAACAGGATATTTTCAATAAAGAGGCGAACACAAGAGCTGAAGAGTTCCTGCGCAATACCTTCTTACCTGCCGTTTCTGCAGATCTTACCGCTGAGCTTGGCGATGGCGTGAAATGCTTTATTGATCCAGACGATGCGCAAACAGTGAAGATTGCCTACCCAAACAGCTTTGCCGATATGTCAATTCTCCAAGAAATCCGACTTGAAATCGGTGCGCTTGCAGCGTGGACTCCTGTAAAAACGGTGAATGTCACTCCTTATGCTGCGGAGAAATATGCTCGGGTATTCTCTCAACCGACAACCAATGTTTTAACAGTTTTGCCGGAACGCACATTTTGGGAAAAGGTAACGATATTACACCGTGAGGCTTTTCGTGCTGAAGACAGACCGTTCCCGACGAGATATTCCCGACATTATTACGATTTGTACCGAATGGCACAGACAGATGTCAAAGACCGTGCCCTTGCAGACAACGGCTTACTCACACGAGTTGTAGATTTCAAGGACAAGTTCTACCGTTGTCCGTGGGCGAGATACGACCTTGCCAAGCGCGGCACAATGCGCCTGTTGCCACCCGACTATAACCTTGATAAGCTCCGCGATGACTATGAGCATATGCAGAATATGCTGTTTGGTGAGAAGCCGAGCTTTGAGGAGATAATGGACGGGATAGCAAAGTTGGAGACGGAAATCAACATTTGAACATATGAGCTTTTTATCGCTTGATTTTAATAAAACGAGCGATAGATAGCAAGCGATAAAAGCGTCGATAAAAAGCGACGATAAAATCTTTAGAACAGATATGTGTTAAGGAC
>CALWTT010000014.1 GCA_944384545.1 uncultured Clostridia bacterium
ACTTCGGGATTACACGGACATCCGGCAGCTCACCCCTGAGATCGTCAATGCGCTGATACGGCGTATCGAAGTCCACAGCAAGGACAAGAAAACAAAAAAGGTGAAGGTGGACATTTACTTTACTGCCGTCGGACTGTTCACCCCGCCGACGGAACAGGAGCTGCAGATGACGATGGAGGAGATACGCCGAAACCCGCAGCAGTTCGGAATTTCTGCATAAAGCAGAACACGGTGCAGCCCTTATTTTCAGGGCTACACCGTATCCTACATAATTACTTCGCTATGGGTCTGCGTCGCAAGCCCTGCTTTTTCTTTTTTCTCTACCGCCGCGTGGGGTCAGGACCGGTTCTGCCCGTCCCTGTCTTCGCTCTCGGCCTTCTGCTGTGCGGCGCGCCGGTCTTCGGCGCGGAAGGAGAAAAAGTTCATGAGCGCCGTGACCGCCATAATGATGCCGATCACAATCAGAATAGCCAGCATCCCCTTCCAGAGGATCTCCAGCGAGCGCAGCAGATCGCTCTGCTGAAAGGCAAAGACGGTCATCCATGCAGAAAACATCATTGTGAAACCTCCTTACAGAATCAGACCGATGATGAGACCGCCGACAATGGCGGAGGCGATCTGTCCGGATACGTTGGCGCCGACGGCATGCATGAGCAGGTAATTGGAATTGTCCTCTTTGAGGCCGAGCTTATGCACGACGCGTGCGGACATGGGGAAGGCGGAGATGCCGGCCGCCCCGATCATGGGATTGATTTTGCGTTTGCTGAACAGGTTGATGACCTTGGCGCAGAGGATGCCGCCGACCGTATCAAAAACAAAGGCGAAGAGACCGAGGCCGAGGATCATGAGGGTTTGGAGGGAAAGGAAGCTTTCGGCCTGCATTTTGAAGGCAATGGTGATGCCGAGCAGGAGGGTGATGAGGTTGGCGAGCTGGGTCTGCGCGGTTTCGGAGAGCGAGCCGAGCACGCCGCACTCGCGGATCAGGTTGCCGAACATGAGGAATCCGACCAGCGCCAGGCTCTTCGGCGCAATGAGGCCGGCGACGAGCGTGATGACGATGGGGAAGAGGATCTTGACCGTACGCGAAACATGGCGGGAGGTGTAGTCCATGCGGATCCGGCGTTCCTTCTTGGTGGTGCAGAGTCGGATGACCCAGGGCTGAATGATGGGCACCGGCGCCATATAGGAGTAGGCGACGACCATGATCGGGCCGATATACTGGCTGTTGAGCTTCATGGCAACGAGGATGGAGGTGGGGCCGTCGGCGGCGCCGATGATACCGATGGAGGCGGCGTCCGTGAGGGAGAAGCCCCACAGGGTAGCGAGAATGATGGTGAGAAAAATGCCGATCTGGGCGAAGGCGCCGAGGATCATGAGCTTGGGATTGAGAATGAGCGGTTCAAAGTCGATCATGGCGCCGATCCCGATAAAGAGCAGGATGGGGAGCGCCTCGCTCATCTCAATACCGACCTCAAAGAGCCACTCAATGATGCCGGCGCCCTCACCGACCCCGGCGGCGGGGTCGGTGAGGACATTGGAAAGCGGGATATTGACGAGAATGGCACCAAAGCCCATGGGGAGGAGCAGCGCGGGCTCCATCTCCTTCCGGATGGCGAGGTAGATGAGCAGGGCGCCGATGACCCACATGACGACATGCTGCCATCCGACCAGGCGAATGCTTTCAAGAAGAAAATCCATAAATACCTCCGCAAAAAATAACCGTACCGCAAAAGCAAGCGGTACAGTCTTGTCATTTAAAATCAAGCCGGGGCGGGATGCCCGTGTTAGCGGCAGGATTGCCGCAGTGCGGCCGACTACTCCCCTGTACTACCTGACCATTATACACAAAAACGGAAAATCTGTCAAGAGGTACCGGCATGTTGCGCGCAGGGAACCGGCGGAGCCGGCGCGCGGGCGCGGAGCGCGCCGGCCATATACGGCGTGCTGTCCGGAAACGGTCCGGAAAGCAGCCGGGAAGTGACCGGAAACGGCCTGGGAATCTTCGGGGAATGCGCCGGAACGGGCGCCCTGGCCGGCTGCATGGCACCCTTTTGCTCAGACGCGGCGGACCGAGAGGCGGACATTTTCACCGTTGAGATTCCAGTCGCGTCCGCCCTCGGCATTTCCGTACTCGACCGAGACCGCCAGGACCTGTGCGGCGATCTCCGCCTCGTGGCGACGGAGGATCCCCTCGATTTTATCATTCCCGTCTACCCCCACAACAATACGGTCGGTCACCTCAAAACCGCTGTCCTTGCGCATGTTCTGGAGCTTGCTTACCAGCTCGTTGACAAAGCCTTCTTCGAGAAGGTCCTCGGTCAGATTGGTGTCGAGCACGACGGTAATCCCGTTTTCGCTGAGCGAAACATAGCCGGGACGCTGGGTCATTTCAATGAGCAGATCCTCGCGGGAGAGCTGTACGGATCCGCCGTCGGGCAGGGTGAGGGAGAGGACGCCGGTGCTGTCGAGCGCATCCATGGCGGCGTTGCCGTCGATGGCAGCGAGTGCGGAGCGGATGGCGCCCACCTGCTTTCCGAACTTGGGCCCGACGGTTTTGAGCTGGGGCTTGAAGGTGTAGGTGGTATAATCCCGGACGCTGTCCGAGAAGAGCAATTCGTGCACATTGAGCTCATCGCGGATGATGTCACAGAAGTAGTCGGGCAGGGTAAAGGGCGCCTTGACGAACATGCGCGCGATGGGCTGCCGGTTTTTCATGGAGGCGGAGGCGCGGCAGGCTCTTCCGAGCACGACAATGCGCAGTGCCTCTTCCATGCGCTCTTCGAGGTCGGGATCGATCAGCGTGGGGTCGGCGACGGGGTAGGCGCACAGGTGTACGCTTTCGGGCGCAGTGGGGTCATCGTGGCAGACCAGATTGCGGTAGATCTCCTCCGCCATGAAGGGGATCATGGGGGCGGCGAGCTTGGCAATGGTGACGAGGCAGGTATGGAGCGTCATATATGCGTTGATTTTGTCCTGGGTCATCTCCTTGCCCCAGAAGCGTTCGCGGCTGCGGCGGACATACCAGTTGCTCAGCTCGTCGACCAAATCGGCCAGCGCATGCGCGGCCTCCGGAATGCGGATATCGGTCAGATCGGCGTCGACCTCGCGGATGACCGAGTGGAGGCGGGAGAGCATAAAGCGGTCCATGACCGAAAGTGACGCGCGGTCGAGGGTATATGCGGAGGAGCAGAAGCCGTCAATATTGGCGTACAGGACGAAGAAGGCATAGGTATTCCAGAGCGTACCGAGGAATTTACGCTGTCCCTCGGTAACGGCCTCGCGGTAGAAGCGGTTGGGGAGCCAGGGGGCGGAGTTGGTGTAAAAATACCAGCGGATGGCGTCGGCGCCGAATTCGGCCAGCGCCTCCATGGGATCCACGGCGTTGCCGCGGGATTTGGACATTTTCTGACCGTCCTTATCGAGGACATGGCCGAGAACCAGCACGCTTTTGTAGGGTGCACAGTCAAAGAGAAGGGTGGAGATGGCCATGAGCGAATAGAACCAGCCGCGCGTCTGATCGACGCCCTCGGAGATGAAGTCCGCGGGGAAGTAGCGGTGGAACTTGTCCTGATTTTCAAAGGGGTAGTGCCACTGGGCGAAGGGCATGGCGCCGGAATCAAACCAGCAGTCGATGACCTCGGGCACCCGTTTCATAACGCCGCCGCACTTGGGGCAGCGGATGGTCACCGCATCGATATAGGGACGGTGGAGCTCGATATTTTCGGGACAGTTTTCCGAAAGGCGCCGGAGCTCGGCAATGGAGCCGACGGCGTGCCGTTCTCCGCAGGCACATTCCCAGATATTGAGCGGCGTCCCCCAGTAGCGATTGCGGCTGACGCCCCAGTCCTGAATATTTTCCAGCCAGTCGCCGAACCGGCCGCGGCCGATGGAGGCGGGGATCCAGTTCACGGTATTGTTGTTGCGGATCAGATTGTCGCGGACGGCGGTCATGCGGATGAACCAGGAGTCGCGGGCATAGTAGATGAGCGGCGTGCCGCAGCGCCAGCAGTGGGGGTAGTCGTGTTCAAAGGAAGGCGCGGCGAAGAGTTTCCCGTCGCGTTCCAGATCGGCCAGGATACGGGGATCGGCCTGCTTGACGAAAAGGCCGGCGTAGGGGGTCTCGGCGGTCATATTTCCGTGCCCGTCGACGAACTGCACAAAGGGCAGGTCGTAGATCCGTCCGATACGGGAGTCGTCCTCACCGAAGGCGGGGGCGATGTGGACGATGCCGGTGCCGTCGGAGGTGGTGACATAACCGTCACAGGTGACGAAATGCGCCGGCTTGTTCTGCTTTGCGGCCGCCTCGGCCGCGCATGCGTAAAGGGGAAGATAGGCGCGGTGTTCGAGTGCGCGGCCGGGGATCCGTTCCAGGACGGTATAGGCGGGCGTATTTTCGGTGGCAAGGCATCCGAGCACGCTGTCGCAGAGTGCCTCGGCCAGGTAATAGACATTCCCGTCGGCCGCCTTGACCCGGACATAGGTCAGGTCGGGATGGACGCAGAGCGCGACATTGGAGGGCAGTGTCCAGGGGGTGGTGGTCCAGGCGAGGAAGAAGGCGTCCTCGTCGGCGCAGCGGAAGCGGACGATAGCGGAGCGCTCTTTGACGGTCTTATAGCCCTGTGCGACCTCGTGAGAGGAGAGCGGTGTGCCGCACCGGGGGCAGTAGGGAACGATTTTGAAGCCCTTATAGAGGAGGCCCTTGTCCCAGATCTGGCGGAGCGCCCACCATTCGGACTCAATATAATCGTTTTCATAGGTGACATAGGGGTGTTCCATGTCCAGCCAGAAGGCGACGCGGTCGGAGAAATCCTCCCACATCTCCTTGTATTTCCAGACGCTTTTCTTACAGGCGTCAATGAAGGGAGCAAGACCGTACTGTTCGACCTGTTCCTTTCCGTCGAGGCCGAGCGCGCGTTCCACCTCCAGCTCCACGGGCAGACCGTGGGTATCCCAGCCGGCCTTGCGGAGGACCTCAAAGCCCTTCATGGTGCGGAAGCGCGGGATCAGGTCCTTGACGACGCGGGTCAGGACGTGACCGATATGCGGCTTTCCGTTGGCGGTGGGGGGGCCGTCATAGAAGGTGAAGGGGGGATCGGCGCGATGCGAGTCGATCGTTTTCTGGAAGATGCGGTGTTCCTTCCAGAACTTCTGCGTTTCGGCCTCGTGGGCGGTGAAATTGAGCTGTGGGGAAACCTTGTCGTACATGGGGAACTCCTTTCGTGGGTGTATGCGCAAAAAAAGCCTGTCCCGCGAAACAGGACAGGGCTTCCGCCGCACTGCACCACCCGTTTAACATACAGAAATATGCGTCTCCTGTTACGGGGAGAAACCGTCGGAACCTACCGGCGCCAGCGCCCTCGGAACCGCAGCTCGGGAGTGATTTTCAAGGCCGTCTACTCAGCACCGGCTCACACCCTGCCCGGCTCGCTTTGCCTTTTCCCGACCTTTACGCTCTCCGTCCATGCCTTTCGGATTGTCAACCCGTATTATACAACAATGCGCGGCCCTTGTCAAGGGGCGGGAGAAAAAAGGGAGCCCTTTCCCCGCAGGAAGCAGGGAAAGGGCAGTTTTTTCGATGTATCCGGCAGAAAGGACCCCGGAAGCAATATATGCAGCCGTACCGTACCAGGGGAAAGCCATCCCCGCGGGCAGCGCAGGCGCATGGGACGCTCTGCCCGGCTCAGCGCACGCGCAGGTCGCCGCTTTTGGTGACGACGGTGA
>CALWTT010000015.1 GCA_944384545.1 uncultured Clostridia bacterium
GTGCACGCCCTGCGCTGGGCAGGAGGCAGATCCGGAAGCCAGATGCTCTGGATCCATGATCCGGCGAGCGAACCCGGAAAGAACCCGATAAGAAGAATAAAGGCAAAGCAGAAGATAAGAAAAAGCAGAAGGATACGCAAGCGAAAGGAAAAAGCAAGATGGACAACAAGCAGAAGAGTATGGAAAAGATTGTGGCACTGTGCAAGAACCGCGGCATTATATTTGCGGGCTCCGAGATATACGGTGGGCTTTCAAACTCCTGGGACTATGGTCCGCTGGGGGTGGAACTGAAAAACAATGTCAAGCGTGCCTGGTGGCAGAGATTTGTGCAGGAGAGCCGGTACAATGTGGGACTGGACAGCGCCATCATCATGAATCCCGAGACCTGGGTGGCCTCGGGGCATGTCGGAGGATTTTCGGATCCGTTGATGGACTGTAAGCAGTGCCGGTCGCGGCATCGCGCGGACAAGCTGATTGAGGAGTACGCCTATCAGCACGGAACCGGAGAGAACCCGGCGGGATGGAGTTTTGAGGAGATGGCTTCGTTTATCCGCGAAAAGGGGATCGCATGTCCGGTCTGCGGCGGCCATGAGTTTACCGACATCAAGAAATTCAATCTGATGTTCAAGACCTTCATCGGCGTAACGGAGGATACGAGCAGCACGGTGTATCTGCGTCCGGAGACCGCGCAGGGGATTTTTGTGAATTTCAAGAGCGTGGCGCGTTCGACGCGCCGGAAGCTTCCCTTCGGCGTAGGGCAGATCGGAAAGTCCTTCCGCAACGAGATCACGCCGGGGAACTTCATCTTCCGCACCCGCGAATTTGAGCAGATGGAGCTGGAATTTTTCTGCAAGCCCGGTACCGACCTCGAATGGTTTGCCTACTGGAAGGAGCGTTGCGCCGCTTTCCTGTACGATCTGGGTCTTCGCCGTGAGAATCTGCGTCTGCGGGACCATGACCCGGAGGAGCTGGCGTTTTATTCGAAAGCGACGACGGACTTTGAATTTCTGTTTCCGTTTGGCTGGGGTGAGCTGTGGGGGATCGCGGACCGTACGGATTATGACCTTTCCCAGCATCAGAAGCACAGCGGGGAGAGCCTGGAATATTTTGATCCGGACACGAACGAGAAATATATTCCGTATGTTATCGAACCGTCGCTGGGCGCGGACCGCGTGCTGCTTGCATTTCTGGTGGATGCGTACGATGAGGAGACCGTAGGCGAAGGAGATGTGCGCGTGGTTCTGCATCTGCACCCGGCGCTTTCCCCGGTGAAGGCGGCGATTTTGCCGCTCTCGAAGAAGCTGTCGGAGAAGGCGTTGGCGCTGCGGGATGAACTGGCGGGCTACTTCAACGTGGAATTTGATGAGAACGGTTCGATCGGGAAGCGTTACCGCCGCCAGGATGAGATCGGCACGCCCTTCTGCATCACCTATGATTTTGACAGCGAGCAGGATGGCTGTGTGACGGTGCGGGACCGTGACAGCATGGAGCAGGTGCGGCTTCCGATGGGAGAGGTGCGCACCTACATTGCGGAGCGTCTGCGATTCTGAGCGATCCGACAGGACCGGGGGTACCGCCGCACGGCCGGCAGTGCCCCCGGTCCTGTCGCCGGAAGGAAGGGAGAGAGAATATGTGGAATACAACGCTGTGCTATATTGAGAAGGGAGATTGCTACCTGCTGCTGCACCGTGTGAAGAAGGAAGGGGATCTGAACCGCGATAAATGGATTGGTGTGGGCGGGAAATTCGAGGAAGGAGAAAGTCCGGAGGATTGCCTGCTGCGCGAGGTAAAGGAGGAGACGGGGCTGACGCTGACCTCCTACCGTTTCCGCGGCATAGTGACCTTTGTGTCGGATCGCTGCCCGACCGAATACATGCATCTGTTTACAGCAGACGGATATGAAGGGGAACTGCATGCATGTGACGAGGGGGAGCTGGCCTATGTGAAAAAAGAGGAGATAGAGCGACTGCCGATCTGGGAGGGCGACCGGATTTTTCTGCGCCTTTTACGGGAGGAGGCGCCGTTTTTTTCGCTGAAATTGGTCTATCGCGGAGACACATTGATCCACGCGGTCTGCAATGGGGCGGTGCTGGTATGACAGAGCAGGGAATACGGCCGGAATTGTTTTCCCGCGGGGACCTGCGCCGTCTGATTCTGCCGCTGATCTGTGAGCAGGCCCTGGCGGTGTGTGTGGGCATGGCGGATACGGTGATGGTGGCGTCGCTGGGTCAGTCGGTGGTGGCAGGCGTATCGCTTGTCGATATGATCAACAATCTGGTCATCAATCTGTTTGCGGCGCTGGCGACGGGCGGCGCGGTGGTGGCATCCCAGCTGATCGGGGCCGGTCGGCGCCGGGAGGCGGCGGAATCCGGCTCACAGCTGCTGTTTGCGGCGACGGTATTCGGCCTGCTTCTGATGGGGATTGCGCTGGCTCTCAATGCACAGATCCTGCGCCTGTTTTTCGGAGGAATTGAGCCGGATGTCATGGCGGCCGCATCGGAATATCTGTATTACACGGCGCTGTCTTTTCCGTTTCTTGCCGTATACAATGCCTGTGCAGCACTGTTCCGCTCCATGGGCAATTCGCGGGTTTCCATGTATGTTTCACTCGGCGGGAACCTATTGAATGTGGCAGGGAATGCAGTACTGCTGTTCGGATTCGGCATGGGAGTTGCAGGAGCAGCGATCCCGACGGTGGTGTCGCGGTTCCTGATGATGACGGTACTGCTGTATTTGCTGACCCGCCCGCAGGTCATGCTGCGCCCGGCGGGGCGTTTCCGTCCGGATATCCGGCTGCTGGGGCGGATCCTTGGCATCGGTATTCCGAGTGGGGTGGAGAACAGCCTGTTTCAGCTTGGGCGGATCCTGGTCGTCAGTCTGATCACTTCCTTCGGGACCGTCCAGATCGCGGCCAACGCAGTGGCAAACAATATCGACGGTGTCGGGTGCATCATAGGACAGGCATTCAATCTGGCGATGCTGACCGTGATCGGGCGTGCGGTGGGCGCGCAGGACGAAGGGGCGGTACGCGGGTATCTGCGTCGCCTGATGCGTATGGAGTACAGCATTCATGTCCCGTTTGAGATCCTGACGCTTGTGACATTGCCGCTTACGGTGGGGCTGTACGGTCTTCCGGAGGAGACAGCACAGCTGTCCATGCTGCTGGTCCTGATTCATAATGGCTCGGCTCTGTTTCTTTGGCCGCTTGCCTTCACCTTCCCGAATGCGTTGCGCGCGACGAACGATGTGCGCTACACAATGATGATCTCGATTTTTTCCATGGCGGCCTTCCGCATCTGCCTGAGTTATGTTTTTGGCAGCATGTGGCGGATGGGCGCGGTCGGCGTATGGATTGCAATGGTGGTGGACTGGTGCTTCCGAACCCTGTTTTTCCTGCTTCGCTGGTGGGGGAATCGCTGGAGGGAGAAGGCCGGCTTTTCCGGCGAAAGAATACCGGCACGTCCGGTGTAGGTACAACGTCCGGAGCAGGACAAAAACGCGCAGGGCGCATCGGGCAAATGCCCGATGCGCCCTGCGTGTGAGCGATATACAGCAAAGCCGGACGGGAGCGGGGAGAAAGGAAAAAGCAGAAAAAAGAGAAGAACCGGAAAAGAGGAAAAGCAGAAAACAGGAACAGAGAAAACAGGGACAGGGAACGATGGTAAATGCCGGCAATGAAAATATTTCCGTGCAAAGGAGACCCGTGTTCCGGAAAGAGGACACCGTGCCTGTCAGCACAGGGATTCCGGCATGCGCGGCGAGAAGGCGGACAGGGTCATGCCGACAGTCGGGCATGGAAAAAGCGGGAACGATGGGAACAGCAGGAACGATAGGAACAGCGGGAACGATAGGGACGGTGCGAACAGAACGGCGGACGCAGTGAGGAGTGGATGCCTGTGTGGAAAGCGCAGCCGGAATTGGCGGAAAATCCGTCGTAAATCCGATCCGTATGTTGTGAAAATTCATTTGTGCCACAGGGATGCGCTCAATCGGGCACGCATCCCCCCTGTACCGACATTTTTTCTGCACGGCGGTAAGCAAGCGGCGGAATACCGTACCGCGCCCGGAATACACGCGAAAAATAGGCGGCGTCTTCGTACCCGACCGCCGCTGCCAGTTCACCGATTGGCAGATCGGTGGTACGGAGCAGCAGACAGGCGTCGTTCAGACGCAGCTGGCGCAGATACTCCGAAAGACTGGATCCGCTCCGGTCTTTGAAGAAGTGCCCGAAAAACGACGGGCTGATGTGGAATTCGGCGCACAGATCCCGGACCCGGACAGGATGTGCACGGTGCGTATGAAGATAGGTAAGGATGGCACGGTACAGGCCGTCTTTTCTGTCCCTGCATGCAGTATCGGGAGAAGGAAAGCAGGCGGCTGCAGCTTCGAGCATACGAAGCAGCGGGGCAATAACAGCATCCAGTGTATCGCGTGAGGGGGGCGCCTGCCGCACGGTTTCCTGAAAGGTCGCCTCAGCTTCGCTGGCCGGAAACCCGTATTTCCATGTCAGGGCTTTGCGGCGGGGGGCGGTGATCTCCTCTTTCCCCCGGTATCCGCTGACGCTGACAAACCCGATGACCTGCCCCTCCTCGGTCATCGGATAGACAAATTCCCCCATCCCCGCATGGCAGACACCGAAGAAGGCCCCCTCCTGCTCCGCACGACGCAGGACTTTTTCCTGTCGTGCAATACAGTGCCTCCACAGGGACTCGTTGGTCTTGAGGTAGCGGCAGTAGGGGTGCCGATGCAGGTTATAAGGGAGAAACTCCGGCCTGGAAAGCAGCGAGGAGGGGCGGCAGGGGTGCAGGGAAATATAGAGGCCGGTATGGGAAAGATAGGAAAGATAGGAAAGAATTTCCCGCATGCGTGTATCCGGTTCCGGAATCATGGCGAACCTCCGTGCAGAAAAATCCAAAAAAACGGCAAACGGGTACAGGAAAAACAGGCGGCAGACGGATAGAATAAAAGCGGACAAAGCAGGGAAAACCCTTCCGTTCTTGACCTGTATACGGATCCGTATCAGAATTTTAGCAGAGAGACGCGCGGTTGTCAACCCGGCATGGATAAAAAACCGAAAAAGCAGCATGCGCGGAAAAGGAGGAAAATCATGCAGGAAACCTATTATGAAGCGGAGCGGGAACTGGACATTGCGGGACAATATGATGTGATTGTGGCGGGGAGTGGCCCGTCCGGGATTGCGGCGGCGGTTGCGGCGGGGCGGCTGGGGATGCGCGTCCTGCTGATCGAGTCGCTGGGGACGGTGGGCGGCATGTCGACCTCGGGCATGATGAGTCACTGGACCGGGAGCGTGCGCTCAGAACTGTATGATGAGCTTCTGCATCGCGCGGCGCAGCGGAATCCGTATGAACCCGGCAAGGTCAAGATCGAAATTGATCCGGAGCTTCTCAAAATCACCTATTATGAAATGCTGCGGGAGGCCGGCGTGACGGTACTGCTGTATACATTGGTGTGCGGCGTCATGCGGGAGGGACAGCGCATCTGCGGCGTAATTACCGAGAACAAGAGCGGACGCCGTGCCTATGCAGCGGAGGTCGTGGTGGATGCAACGGGAGACGGAGATGTGGCCTGCCGTGCGGGCGCGGCGTATTATAAAGGGCGCGAGGAGGATGGCCGGATGCAGCCGGCGACGCTGATGTTCAAGGTCGGCGGTGTGGATGAGAGCGCGCCAGGTGCGGTTTTTCCCTGTAGCTTTGAGACAAATCCGGAGGTGCCGGGCGGCCGGGCACAGGATCTTGCGCGGGAAAAACTGACGCCGCCGCTCGGACATGTTCTTCTGTACCGTTCGACCATACCGGGGGTGGTGACCTGCAACATGACCAACCTGCCGGACATTGACGGGACGAAGGCAGAGGACCTGAGCCGTGCGGAGCAGGTCTGCCGGGCGCAAATGGAGCCGCTGGTTACCTTTTTGCGCGCCTGCATGCCGGGCTTTGCACACTGCTATATTGTCAGCGCGGCGTCGCTGATCGGGATCCGGGAAACGCGGCATTTTCTGGGGGTATATCAGCTGACAGAAGAGGATATTCTGACCGCACGTCAATTTCCGGATTGGGTGGTGCGGGACGCCTACTTCAATTTTGATGTACACAATCTGCGCGGAGCGGGTCTGGATGAAACCGGCGTGCAGGCGAAATTCGGGCAGAAAAACGGTTATACGATCCCGTACGGCGCGTTGATTCCGGAGAAGCTGGACGGATTGCTCCTGTGCGGCCGCAATATTTCCGGGACGCATATGGCGCATTCCAACTTCCGGGCCATGCCGATCTGCTTCGGAATCGGGGAGGCAGCGGGGACGGCAGCGGCCCTTGCCTGCCGCAACGGTTGTGCACCGCGCTCGGTGGTACCGTCGGAGATCCAGCAGTGCCTGTGCAGGGCAGGCGGGGAATCCGGATCCTGCGCGGCAGACTGAGGCGTTGTGCAGCACGGTATTGAAAGGCGACGTGTGAAAAAGGACGGCGAGAAAGCATGGAAAAAGGATGGTTTCTCGCCGCCCGGGCTCCGGCTGCGCCACGGAGGCATGCGTCGTGCAGAAATCGCGATGTTTCTTCCGATGTCTGCGCCGAAAACATCGTCAGAGCCGGGGTCAGTATCAGCCCATTGGCATTCTCTTCGGACGCTGACCGATCCGACGGAAGACAATGGTGAACCGTACTTCCCTCAGACAGGTGTCTCTGCGGACGCGGAACCGACCGGCTGTACAGCGGGGAGAGGATTGCAGATCCGTGTACCGGGACGGGGCGGGAATGGTATACTATCCGCGCCGGGAGCCCCTGAAAGCGCAGCCCGCTGCATAGTAGAGAAAAAACCGAAAAAAAGAAACCGGGATGGCATAGCCATCCCGGTTTCTGCAGTTTTCGAGACAATCTTTCCCGGCCAACGTTTTGCCCGCCCGGCGCCTTCGGCTGTACACTGTACACAGAGGAGTGCGAAAACCGTGCGCTTTTTTGCGCCGGTACAGTGCATGACTTCCTAAGAAAAAGGATGCATTTGCCCTGGTACATTCAAAAACCGTCACAAAAATTATGCATCTTCGGTTCACAATACGTCAAGAATCGTCGAATTGTAAACTATAATTTATTTTTTCTGTGACATTTTGTCGATCCAGGCCGAAAATTCGGACTCGCCATCCCCCGCCGCGCGAAGGCGGGCACAGATGGCAAGAAGCTCAGCGCGTGGCGGTGGCTGTGATAGCAGGAAATCGGCCGCAGCGGCAAGGCGCCCGTCGTGCAGGGAAAGGTACAGATCGCTGAGCAGAATCAGCCCGGCGTCGGCGCGACCTGGGAAAACCGCACCTGCATCTCTGCGCTCCGATATGGTGCACGGTCCCTGCTTATCCGCGTCTGAGCAGATCTGTGCACAATACACCGCTGCCGTGCCGTCTGCCGCCGCATATTCCTGCTCCGGTGCATGCCCATTCTGTGTGGGCATGCCGTCCGTCCGGTCTCCGCCGGAACATCCGCGTCGGCTATCTCCAGCTTCGTCATGGCTGCTTTGTGTATCCGCCCCCGCGTAAGCCTTTGCAGGGGGATGGTCCAGGCCGTCTTCCTCTCCTCCTGACGGAGCACAGGCTTTTCGGAATGCCGCAAAATCCCGAATCTTTTCGTCCTCCGCAAAGGAAATCACAGGAATGCCCGCTGCCGTTGCGAAGATCAGCGCATGCAGGCGCTGCGTGACGAGAAGGGCCGCATTTTCGAAAACCGCTACGGTTTCGGAAGGGGAGAGCGGCGGTGCGGCCTCGCCCAGTGCCATGGCGGCGAGCCTTTGGGCATCGGGCAGATCCTGCTCCCGGTGCATCGGAAGAAAGAGCGGTGTCAGCTGATAGCGTGCGGCAAGGTCTTCGCACAGTGCGGCCATTCGCTGGAGGATCGGCTCGCCGTTTGCGCCGCGCAGACAGACGGCCAGATATCTTTTACCGGGGGACAGAGACATGCCGGTAAGGCGCATCCGCGCCGCAGTGGCCGGGGGTACCGAAAGCCCATCGTCCGGCAGAAGAAAGGAGCGGGCCCGCACCTCCGGCACAAGAGCTACGGCGCGCGCCATGTCGGCTGGTGTGCGGAAAAGGCAAAGCTCAGCGGCGGCAAGAACCGCGCCCGCGCGTTTTTCTGCCCGCTTTGTGCGGAGCGGTCCGATACCGCCCTGTATAACAAGGCGGCATCCGGTTCGTTTCGCGTGTCGCGCCAGTTGCGTATAATAGAGAAGGGAGCGTCTGCTGGTGCGGTCCTGCAGGAGACTCCCGCCGCCGAGCCAGAAAATATCCGAGCTGAGCAATGCCTGATCCACGGAGGCCGGATCCGTACGGGACACGGCACGAAGGCCGAAGCGTACGCCGGCCTCCTTCGGTCGGTGTGCGAGCAGGGTAATAGGGCGGCATCCGGCGCGGTAGAGGCGTTCGGTCAGAGCAAGCAGGCAGGCATCGTCGCCGAGATTATCAAAACCGTAATATCCGCAAAGAACGACCGAAAGCCCGGCAGACTTCTCCGGGCAGAGAACGCGGTAGCCTGCCTCTGCGGCGTCAGCCATATGACCGGCGGTGTACCGTGAAGCGACAAAGTCACATGCTTCCCGTCTCGCGCGCGCAGCACGCTCCGGGTCCGAGAGCAAAACAGTCAGATCGTGCAGCAGAGCTTTGTCGGAAAGCGGAGAGCTGCCACGGCAGCAGAAATTCCCTTCCGCAGCAAGGGAGAGGATGTCCCCTTCCGCGACCGAAAGATATCCTTCGTCACCGGCAAGTACGGTCGCGCAACCGCAGGCCATCGCTTCGAGTGCCGCTCTGGATACGCCTACAAAAATGCCGCATTCGCGCAAAAGGGGGGCGACCTCCTGTCGCGCGCCGAGCATATGAAGGAAGGTGCGCCCGATCTTTGCATTGGCGGCAAGAGCCGCCTCATAGAGGACGGGGAAGCGGTCACCGTCGCCGACAATGGTGAGCGAATCGGCTACGGCGGCCAGTGCAGGCGCAATGCGGATCAGAGCGGCGGCCGTCGCGGCGCGGCCATGATCCAGACGGCTGACATGCAGAATTTTCCGCGGATTCTGCGGCGCGTCGGGCGGATAAAAGCAGGAGGTATCCACTCCGTTCGGGATCAGCCGGATCCGGTCCCCTTCCAGACCGTAGGAAAGAGAAAGATAGCGTCGGATGTCCTCACTGACAGCGAAGGTCATCTCACCCCATCGGCTGAACCGTCTCCGCCAGCCCGCCGCCCGGAAGACCCAGTGTGCCGTAGTGACCAGCGGAACGCCGACGCGTCGGCACAGAGGGGTAGCGAGCGTGGCGGGCAGGCGTGCATGACAGTGAACAAGGTCAAAAGCACCCTCGCGGAGCATTTGATACAGGCGGCGTCCGGTGATCAGGAGAGAGAAGGGATCCCGCCGGAAGGAAAGCGGAAAAAAGACGGCGCCGTCACGGACGAGGGCATCGGCGGTGGGGCCGGAGGCAGCGGCTACCGTGATTCTGTGTCCGCGCCGCATGAGCTCGCGGCAGAGCGAGCGGATATGGGTTTCGGCTCCGCCGATTCCGAGTTTGTCGGTCAGCATCAGGATATTCAAAACACACGCCCCCTGCAATGCATCAAATTTCCCCCGTGGCAACGGGGAGATATGTAGCAAAGCAGGAGACGTGTGCCAAAGGAAAACAGTCGGAGCATATGTTGCGAAAAAAGCACGCCCTGTCGGAGCCGGACAAAAAGAGCAAATGCTTTGTCCTGATAGCGGCAGGGCGCGCATATCCTGGTATGGTGGAGCCGGATCTTGTCAGAGGGATGTCAGAGGAGCGCTTCCTCAGTGGTATACGCGTTGCTCTCTTCGGCTGCCGCAGCGGCCAACTGTACCTGGTAGGCATCGATTACGGCATTTTCGAGCTCGGCGCGGAACTGAGAGTTGATGGGATGAACGATGTCGCGGTAGGTGCCGTCGGGATTTTTCCGGCTTGGCATGACAATGAAATAGCGGTCGCGTGCATGAATGACCTTGACATCGTGTACGGCGAGCGCGTCGTCGAAGGTAACCGAGACAACGGCCTTCATGGGGCCCTCTTCAAAAAACTTACGGATTTTGATATCAGTGATTTGCATGAGCATGTCCTTCCTCGCGGTTCAGAATATTGGATTGCTATGCGTACAGTATAAAAGAAAAATGTGAATACATTGGGAAGAGAAATGCCCGCAAAGTTTAACATATATCGGTTTTCTTTTAACGCTTATGTGAGGGATGGGTGATGAATATGTCGATCGGGAACAGTCAGCTGGGAAACGAGGCGATTCAGCGAATACTGTGCGGTGGGAAAAAGGTATATTTTGTCGGAATCGGCGGAATCGGCATGCAGGGGCTTGCTGTATTGTTGAAAAAGCGCGGGTATACGGTGTGGGGTTCAGACCGTGCAGAGAGCAAAGGGGTTTGCCGCCTGCGCAGCCAGGGGATCGATGTACATGTGGGGCACCGTGCCGCAGGGCCGGCAGGTGCGGATCTTGTGGTATATACGCTTGCACTTTCTCCGGACAATCCGGAGCTTTTGTATGCGCAAAAGGCGGGCATTCCCTGTATATCGCGCGCCGAACTGCTTGGGTGGGTCATGAGCGGATATCGACGCCGGGTAGCGGTGGCGGGAATGCACGGAAAGAGTACCGTGACCGGTATGCTGGCGGCGGCCATGCGCCAGGCAAATCCGACGGTGATATCCGGAGCGCCGCTCTGTCCGGATGGGGAAGCATACCGGCTCGGGGGAAACGACCTGTTCCTGTGCGAGGCCTGTGAATACATGGATTCCTTTCTGAAACTGCAGCCGGATCTTTCCATTGCGCTGAATATGGAGATGGAGCATGTGGACTATTTCCGGAGTGAGGAGCAGCTTTCCGGTTCGTTTTCCCGGTATCTGCATGCCGCCCGGCAGATTCTCCTGCCCTGCGACTGCTCCGCCCTTTCGGTATTGGCAGCGGGGAGGGACCGGGAGGATGTTTTCCGTTTCGGAACGGCAAGCGACGCAGACGCGCGCGCCGAGAGGATCTCCTGGCATGAGGGGTGTGCCCGGTTCCGTTTTGTTTTCCGTGGCAGGGAAGCGGGAAACGTATCACTCGCGCTTCCGGGGGAGCACAACCTGCGCAATGCGCTGGCGGCGCTGGGAGCGGCGGCCATCCTGGGTGCGGATCTGACGCAGGCATGCGAGGATCTTTCTGCCTTCCGCGGGGTGGGGCGCCGCCTGGAAAAGAGGGGAAGCTTCCGTGGAATGACGATATATACCGACTATGCACACCATCCGACCGAAATTACGGCCTCGCTTGCGGCACTGCGGGGCGTGATGGGAAAGGAGGGACGGCTGTTCTGCGCCTTTCAGCCGCACACCTATTCGCGCACGGAAGCCTTTGCCGACCGGTTTGCGCAGGCATTGTCCGCAGCGGACCGGGTATATATGTTGCCCATCTATGCGGCACGGGAAGAAAACCTGAGCGGTATATGCGCCAAGGACATTGCCGACCGGATTCCGGGCGCCTGCACCGTGTGCGGTGAGGAACTGGAAAAGCGGTTGACCGAGGAGGGGCGGGCCGGGGATTTTGTGGCGCTGATGGGGGCCGGCGACATCGATAGATGGGCGGAGAGACTGACCGAAGCGTAGCGTTGTGACGCGGCTTGCAAATGTCGGGCGGGTGTGATACAATAGACACGGAAGTATTTCGGCAGTGGAAGGAATCGTTCTCCATCCACACAGGCAGAATCCGCAAAAGGAGGCATCCGTTTGTTCTGAAACCAAAAACGCAGCAGAAACGTGCGGAGAGAAAAGAGAAGGAAAGATGGAAAAAAATCAGGAGTGGGAGAGCGGGACACCCCCCGGTGCAGACATACCGGTTTTCCGGATTCCGGCTCCGGTTGCATATGCCCTGGACCGATTGGGCGGTGCGGGATACGAATGCTATCTGATCGGCGGATGTGTGCGGGATTTTCTGCGCGGGGAGATTCCGCACGATTACGATCTGACGACCTCCGCGCTTCCGGACGAGGTGCACCGGGTCTTTTCCGGGGAGCACTTGATAGATAGCGGACTCCGCCATGGAACCGTAACGCTGGTGCGGGATGGTATGACGCTGGAAATCACTACCTATCGCCGGGACGGCGCGTATCTGGATGGCCGCCATCCGGAAGCGGTGGAATACACATCCAGCCTGCGGGAGGATGCGGCCCGCCGGGATTTCACGATGAACGCCGTTGCCTATCATCCGGCGGAGGGGATCCGGGACTATTTCGGTGGCGAAGCGGATATCCGTGCGCGCCGGATCCGCGCAGTCGGATGCGCAGACAAGCGCTTTTCCGAGGACGCATTGCGGATTCTGCGTGCCCTGCGTTTTGCGGCGGTACTTGGCTTTTCGGTCGAGGAAGAGACCGCAAAAGCAATACACCGCGGAGCGGAGGGCCTGCGCCGTATTTCTGCCGAGAGGATACAAAGCGAGCTGCAACGCATGCTGTGTGGCGGGCATGTGGGAGCGGTGGTGCGGGATTTTCAGGATGTCCTGGCTCTTGTGCTCTCCCCCTGGTATGAAGCAGTGACGCAGGGTACACGAAGCGATATCGATCTGCCTGCATTGCTGCCGGCATTGGCGCCGGACCCGGTTCTGCGCGCCGCAGGCTTTTTTCTTCCGCTGGCAGAGAGCAAGGAGGGCTTGGCGGACGTCGAGGCGCTTATGCGCCGCCTCCGCTATGACCGGAGAAGCATGACGCGGGTTCTGAAGCTTCTTTCGCATCTGTCGGAGCCCTGTACCGGTTCTTTGCCGGTGCTGCGCCGCTTTCTGGCCGCGCTTGGCCCTGTAGATGCCCCCTTGCTTCTTGCACTCCGGATTGCCGTGGAGAAGACATCGGCAGCACCGGATGCGGAACATGTGCGTGCGCTGGAAGAGGCGGCACACACGCTGCAGGAACTGTGCAGCGGCCGGGCTGTCTGTACTCTTTCGGATCTGGCGGTCGGCGGGCGTGACCTGATGGCCGTCGGATTTCCGCGCGGAGAGAGACTGGGGAGGGTTTTGCAGGCGCTGTTTGCCGCCGTGCTGGACGGAGAAGTGGAAAACGAGCGTGAGAGGTTGCTCGCGTATGCCAGACGCCGCTTTGATCACTCTGTATAACTCCGGCGTCCGAAGCAAATCAAATGCATGCCTTGTATCGGAAAATCGGAAAAAGAGAAAAGAAAAAACGGTACGCTCTGCTACGGCGTGCCGTTTTTTGCTGCTGCTGTCAGAAAAGCGAAGGATCCTGTGAGGGCGAAGTCGCGCCTGTTTTGGTCTGTACGATTATCGCTTTTTCACTTTCCGATCCTCCGGGAACGCACGGGTATCCTTGTCTGCATCCGTAAACATGTCCCGCATACGTCGGTCGGTTTCCCGGTATCCGTCGATGCCGCTGCTGCAAAGTGCGCGGAAGATCCGATGCCGCAGCCCCTTGTGATCCGTCTCCAGCCGATGCAGCAGATTTTTCATGTTTTCGCGCTCCGTGGCATGGTTTTCGGGGCAGAGCGAGTCGAGAACCGGCATCTGCGGTGTATGGCGTACATAGTAGCGGATATCCTTTTCCTGGGCATAGAGCAGGGGGCGGATCAGGTACAGATCGGTGCGGGAAAGATAGGTAACGGGGGCGAAGCAGCCGAGCCGCCCCTCATAGAAAAGATTCAGCATGAAGGTGTCCACTACATCGTCAAAGTGATGGCCGAGGGCGACGCGCTGACAACCCATCTCAACGGCGGTGCGGTGGAGAGCGCCGCGCCGGAGATTGGCACAGAGGGCGCAGGGATTTTTTTCTTTGCGGATGTCAAAGACGATGGCGGCGATATCCGAACGGACGAGGTGGAAGGGAACGCGGAGTGTATCGCAGTAGGCGGCGACCGGATCAAAATTGCTGCCTGGGAACCCCATATCGACAGCGATGGCGCAAAGAGAAAAGGGGATGGGATAGAAGCGGCGGAGCGCGGCGAGCGCGGTAAGGAGTGTCATGGAATCCTTACCGCCGGAAACGCCCACAGCGACGGTATCACCGGGTCGGATCATGTGATAGTCGTCCAGCGCGCGGCGTGTAAAACTGAGAATTCTCTGTAATTCGTTCATGTCAGAAAGAACCGTCCCGCATAGTATGATAATAAAAGGCTTCCCGCAGCGCGGGAAAGGAGAGAACATATGGCCATCAAAATATACATTGACCAGGGACACAATCCGATGAGCCCGAATACGGGCGCGGAAGGAAACGGCCTGCGCGAGCAGGACATAACCTATACGGTGGGAAAAGAGCTGGCAGCGCTCTTGCGTGCGAATGGGAATTTTGAAGTACGTCTGTCCCGGCCGACACCGGAGACGCAACTGGGCAACAGCAATGCAAGCAGTCTGGTACAGCGCGTGACAGATGCAAACAGCTGGGGTGCCAATTATTTTATCAGCATACACACCAATGCATCGGAACTGATCGGAGCGAGCGGGAGCGAGCAATTGGTATACCGTACGGAAGGGGTAGCCTACCGCCTGGCGCAGGCGATCGGAGAACAGCTGGCGCTGACGACAGGGCTACGGAACCGTGGGGTTGTAGCACGGCCGGGACTGTACGTATTGCGCAGAACGGCTATGCCGGCAGTGCTGTCGGAGATCGGATTCATCACGAATCCGGGGGATGCGGCGCTGATGGAGAATCGGCCGGATCTGTTCGCCCTCGGCATATATCGCGGTATATTGCAGTATCTGGACCTGCTGTGACAGGCAAAAGGCCGGACGCCCATAAAAAAGGGTGCCGGCTTTTTTATTTTTTCAAGGAGTGTGATTATCGGGGTCCTGCAGCGTGAGGCTGTCACAGGAAAGGAAGGCCTGTGCGGCGGAAACGCTATCGACGGGGAAGAGGAACCTTGCGCCACAGTTCCGACACCGGACGGAAATCCCTTCTTCGGATACAGCGATTTCATAGTCGCCGTTGTGACAGGGGCAGTCGATCCGCCCTTCCTCCTCCAGGTCGCGTACCAGAAAGCGCAGGATGTCCAGGATCTCGGTGTCGGGGAGCGGGGGGTCTGTATTTGTGCGTGCGCGGGAAAGAGCAGCAAGGCCGGCGTCCTGAAACATGCGTCGGAGTGTGGCCTCATTTTCCCTGAGCGCTGCACGGATTTTTTCTTCGGTACCGATAAAGCAGATATCCAGATCCGAATACGTGCAATTGAGGAGAAAGAGCTCTTTCCCGAAAAAGAGGGAGGGGGAGAGTACGTAATGATGGTCGGTGCGGCAGAGGAGACAAGGAACCGAGAGACGGATTTTATGATCGGCAGTCTCACAAACCGACATATTGCTTTCCCCGCAGGCGCAGCGAAGACGGAAGAGTCTGCCGCCTCCGAGTGCAAAGGTGCCACACAGACCGATGACACCGGTACCGCAATGTGGGCAGCGGTAAGCGAGAAAGGTTTTGTTTTCGTGCAGGATCATAGCGTACCTTTCGAGCCTTTCGTGGGGAGATTTTTGGCACAGACGATACCGGCGTCTGTAATCATGACGGGCAGAGGGAGATCGAAACGCCCGAAGGGAAGGGATGGGAGAATAAAATCTCTGTAAACGATGCCGGCAACCGAACCGCGGAAGGAATGGAGAAAGCGGTCATAATAGCCGCCGCCGTAGCCGATGCGATACCCGAAGCGATCAAAAACAACACCAGGGACAAGGCAAAGCGCCGAGCAGTCTCCGGAGCTTTCATAAAGGGGTGCCTCGGCGGCCGGCTCAAGGATCCCGTAGGAGCCCGGTGTCAGCGAATCGAGCGAGGTGACATAATGATAGCGCATGAGATGTTCGCCCTCGCAGCGCGGAAGCGCGAGCCGCTTTCCGGTGTGGAGAGCTTCCTGCAACACCGGAAGGATATCGACTTCGTTTTTTCTGGGACAGAAGGCGAGAAGGGTATCGGCGAAGCGGAAAGAGGCGGAAGCGAGAACGGCATCGCAGATCTTGCGGTCACGCAGAGCCTTTTCTTCTGCAGCAAGCGCGGCGCGCCGGAGGAGGAATTGTTCACGCAGTTCGGTTTTTTGTGTTTTGATATCCATAAAAGCTCCTTCGCATTAACGGGGCAGGGGATCAGCGGTATCCGGCAGGCCGGAAAGAGGAACGAGGGGGAGAATGCGTGCGGTGTGGCCGGTTTCTACGGTTGCCTGTGCGAGCGAAGCAGAGTCACAGGCAAAGCAAAGGCAGGGATCGGGGAGGCTGCGCATACGCCATCCGCCGTTTGGTGTCAGAACGATTTTTCCGACCCCGGCCAGACTGAGGAGCGCGGCGCGGAAGGCGGATAGCGGAAGCATCCGGGAGGAGGATGGGTACAGCGAGGCCGGATCGCCGGAGAAGGGGAGCTCATCCACGGGAGGAAGGCGCAGGGAGAAGCGACTGCCGTCGGCACTGGCATGCAGCCCAATGCTTTGGGTAAAGCCGGCGCGTTCATAGGTGGCGCACAGGGCAGCATTGGCAGGGATAAGAGCCAGAAAGGAGCGCCCTTTTGCGGCGGCGAAGGAGCGGGCGGCGGAAAGAAGACGACGGAGATATCCTTTTCCCCGGTAATCCGGATGCGTGCAGAGCGCATAGAGATAAAAACCGGCAAAATCGCCAAGGTGCAGCGGGATCAGAATCCCCTGAGAAACCGGGCGATGCCCGTCGGGGGAGGAGATGAGAGAGAACGCATCGGGCGCAAGTGCGGCCAGAATGCGTGCGGCCTCGTCGGGCGGGGTATCAAAGCAGGAGGAAAAGAGTGGGAGAAGGGTGGAGTCCACCGGGTGGGGGAGAAAGGGAGGCGGGGTCATGCGTGCAGGAAAGCGCTGTCGCGGATCCGTGCGGCCTCCTCCTCGCCGCGCAGCACAGCGAGAAGAGCCAGCGCGAATTCTCCGGCCGCACCCATTCCGACGGCGGTGGTGATCCTTCCGTCGGTTACAACACGTGTATTTTTCAGGACAGTGGCGCCTTCGAGGCGGGATTCAAATCCGGGAAAGCAGACAGCGCGCTTCCCGCGAAGCAGGCCGCGGCGGCCGAGAAGGAAGGGCGCGGCGCAGATGGCGCCGATCGGAGCGTCTTCACGGACGGCGCGCTGAATGAGCGCATCGGCATCGGGAGAAGCGTCCAGATGGTCGGCGCCGGGCATTCCGCCCGGCAGGATCAGCATGTCGATGGGTTTTGTAGCCTCGGCAGCAGAGAGATCGGCCGTGACCCGGATCCCGTGGGAACCGCAGATCACGCGGGATTCTCCGATCCCGACGGTGGCAAGGGGAAGACCGGCCCGCCGGAGCACATCGACGGGGGTCAGCGCTTCGATTTCCTCAAAGCCGTCGGCAAGAAGAACATAAATCATAAAAGACCTCCTGAAAGAGACCGCCGCGCAGGCGGAGGATCCGGACCGGGGGGCAAACCCGGAGCCGTGGATATGCCGGAGAAAACAGAGGAACGCGCATTCAGAAATTGCCGTGTGTCTGTTCGGCCACACCGCGCGCCATCATTTCCTTGAACTCCTCGCGGGAGATCAGGATTTCGCGTGGCTTTGCCCCCTCCTGGGCGCTGATATATCCGGCCTCTTCCAGCGCGTCAAGAATTTTGGCAGCCTTGCCGTATCCTACGGACAGCTTGCGTTGCAGCAGGGAGGTGGACATGCGTCCGAACTCAAAGCCGACCTCCAGTGCCGCCCATTGCAAATGATGATCGTCCTCGTCGGAAGGAATATTGCTGCCGCCCGAGGGGGAGGCGTCCTCGCCGTTTTTCTTCTGGGGCGCGCATTTTTCGGCTTCACGTTCGATATCGGCCATGATCTGCTCTCCGCGTTCGGTATCGGCATCGTTGTTTTCCTTGATGAACTCGACAATGCGGTCGATTTCCTTGTCGTCAACGAAGGCGCCCTGTACGCGCTGGGGCTTGGACATACCGACAGGAGCGAAGAGCATATCACCGTGTGCGAGGAGCTTTTCCGCCCCGGCAAAATCCAGAATGGTGCGGGAGTCGACCTGGGAGGAGACATGGAACGCGATACGGGAGGGAATATTGGCCTTGATGGTACCGGTGATGACATCCACCGAAGGCCGCTGTGTACCGATGAGGAGGTGGATTCCGGCCGCGCGTGCCTTGGCGGCAATACGTGCGATGGAGGTTTCCACGGCGTCCGCGGCGGACATCATGAGATCGTGCAGCTCGTCGATGATGATAATGATTTTGGGGAGCGGATCTCCGCCGCCTGCTTCGGCAAGCGAACGGTTGTAGCCCTTGATATCGCGGACACCGGCGTGTTCGATGAGATCGAAGCGACGCTCCATTTCGGTGACGGCCCAGGAGAGGGCGCCGGCGGCCTTTTTGGGATCGGTCACGACAGGAACGAGCAGATGCGGGATACCGGAGTAGATGCCGAACTCGACCTTTTTGGGGTCGATCATAATGAGTTTGACCTCATCGGGGGAGGCTTTATACAGGAGACTTGTTATAATGCTGTTGATACAGACGGATTTTCCCATACCGGTAGCGCCGGCGACGAGCATATGGGGCATTTTGGCCAGATCGCAGTAGACCGGCTGGCCGGTCACATCTTCGCCGAGGCAGACGACGGTTTTTTCGGGGAAGTTGCGGAATTTGTCGGTATCAAGAAGACGGCGGAGGCGTACGATGGTAGGCGCGGTATTGGGGACCTCGACGCCGACGGCGGATTTTCCGGGGATCGGGGCTTCGATCCGGATGCCGGAGGTCGCGAGGTTCATGGAGATATCTTCTACAAGGGAGGAGATGGCACGGACGCGGACCCCGGCGTCAGGAACAACCTCATAGCGAGTGATCCGCGGGCCGCGGGAGTAGCCGGCGACATGGGTACGGACCTTGAAGTTGTCGAGCGTCTGCACCAGCTTTTCGGCATTGGCCTGGACCTCGGCGGCAATATTGCCTTCATTGGGAACCTCCGGGAGCGCGAGCAGGGAAACCGGTGGGTACTGATAGGGCCGCTTGGGCTTAGGCGGGGGCGCGGTGGCATCCGAGCGCTCGTCCGGTTCTGTAAGAGGGCGGAAAGCGCCTCCGGAGGGGCGAGCTGCCGGAGCGGGAGCGGCGGCTGTGTCTGCCGAGGGGGGGATGACGGAACGTGCGGCCTGCAGATCGGTGCGGAGCGAAGAAGCCGCTGTAAAAGGCAGGTCGCCGGCCTTGGGAGCCTGTCCTTCTGCTTGCACTGTGTCGGGCTTATGATTGTCGGAGTCCGTCGCATCTGCATCCGTGCGTATGCCCTGCGCACCGGCAGGCGCCGGGACAGGGGAACCTTCCGACCCCGGTTTTGTTACGGTCGGAACTGCCGGATCGGCAGGACGGGAGGACATGGTCGGGATATCGGTTGCCCGTGGGGCCCCAATGGGCGGATCGCTCGGTCCCGAACGGTCCGGCTGCGCTGCAATTTGTGCGGAGGAAAGAGAATGCGCTGCAGGAGAAAGACGGGAAAGATCGGGAACCGAAGGTGTGGGATCCGGTTGCGGATTGGCATTCACGGTAATGCTGCGGAAGTAGTCCATGCCAGAGCCGCCTTTTTCTTCCTGTCCGGTCGCGTCTGCATTTTGGGCGGGGGCATTTCCGGCCTTCTGCTGTGCGGAGGCGCGCATATCTGCGACCTTTGCCGAAACGGCCCCGGCCTTTTTCTGCATGGCAGACGAGACGGGCACACGGCCGGGCGCAGCGTCCGGCTTTTTGGGCACGGAAACGGATACCGCCGAAATTTTTTCTGTGGTAACCGTCAGGCGGTCATTGGCAAAATCCTCATCGTCGCCGTCCCAACACATCAGATCCGAAACCGTCGTGCTTTTTTCTGCGGCACGGGTGGAAGAGGGCGTAAACAGATTGTCGTCTTCCGCAGCTTCAGCAGAAGCGCCGTCCCCGATTTCATAATCGAAGATCTTACGGTCTCTGTTCCCCGTCTCCATATTCTGGCGTTCGACGGTAAGCGTATTGGTTTCCAGATCGCGGAAAAGCGCGCGCCTGCGTTCCAGACCGAGGCTTTTCCGGTCTTTCTTCCCGGTGCCGTTGCCGGAGGGAGCGACCGTCCCGGCGTCGGACACAGACGGATTTTCTCCTGCAACGGAAGCCACATCAGGTTCTGCATTTTCTTCCTGCCGGGTTCTGGAGCGCAGGAGCCGTCTCGGATTGGCTTCCGGCATTGCGCGCGGTTCCGTAACGGTTTCGGGCTGCGCTTCCTCCCGCTTTTCTTTTTTCCGCGCCTTTTCCTGGGCCCGATGAATTTGCGCCTCGCGCGCGAAGGTGCGTGCCCGTGCAAGAAGCGCAAGGCAGGGATCGCGGAAGTACAGAAGCGCAAAGGCAAGGAAGAGGAGGAAGCAGAGGATCAGAATACCGACAAGGCCGATGCTGCGCCAGAGGAAGTAGCCGACGGCGCCGCCAATACTGCCGCCGCCGCGGTAGTTCTGACCGGCAAGGTAAGCGTCGGAAAAGGAAAAGACGGCAGGGTCGAATTCCGGAGAGAGAACTGCGGCCAGGACCGAGGCCATGAGAAGCACCGGAAGAAAGCAGAGCGCCTTTTTTCCGAGGACGCGGTTGCGGATATCTTTTTTCCAGAGCAAGGCATGAATGAGCATAAAAAGGGGCAGAAGATAGGCGGTATAGGAGAAGGAGCCGAGCAGAAGTTCTGCGATGACGGTACCGGCGCTGCCGGTCTGTGTCCGGAGGAGCAGGCTGACCGTAAAGAAGACCGCGAGAACAACCAGAGAAACGGCCAGCACCGTATGAATGCGCAGGTTGGGATTATAGAATCCGGGATGCTTTTCCCGGTAGGCGGCGCGGGCCTGTTTGTCGGATGCCCGTTTTGCGCGCCGTGCTTCACGATCCTTACGCTTTGCCTCGTCCAGTTCCCGCTTTTTCGCGGCGGCGGAAAGGCGGTGCGCTTTTTGCTCCATGCGGGCGTCCTCGCGGGCGAGCTTGGCCTTCCGCTTTCTGGCCTTTTCTTTTTCACGTGCCTCCCACGCATGCTGACGTTCTTCTTCTTCCCGGCGTTTCTGCGCGGCGCGTTTTTCGTCGATACGGCGCTGGCGGTCGAGCTGCTTTTCTTCTTCCCGCAATTCGGTTTCCCGACGGCGGTGCAGAGGATTTTTTTCTTCGGCCCGACCCTCGGCGCGCGGAGAGGCCTGTTGCCGGCGCGGATCGGCCTTTTGCGTCTGGTGCACGCGTGGAGTCGGTTTCTGCGTCTGTCGCGCCACAGTGCGTGGGCGTCTTTCTTGCCCTTTATCCTGATC
>CALWTT010000016.1 GCA_944384545.1 uncultured Clostridia bacterium
GGATTTCTTTGCGCATCGGGTGCTCCCTTATGGCAGGCAATGCCCTGCCGCGCGATAGATTGCATACCATTCCGCACGCGTAAGAGTCACATCCGCATGATCAAAGTAGCAGATCCCGCTTTCCATGGCAGCGTACATGATGGCATCTACGCCATGTTCGTCCAGTCCGCCCATCCGCATACAGCCGAGTGCTACTGCCGACACATGGTTATTTCCGATCCTGACGGTTTTCATAATCCTTCTTCCTTTCGTTCGCAGAAAATTCCGTGCTTTACCGGTTCCGTTTTTAAGATATTCCCTGCCTGCCCGGATAAATTCCCCTACGGCTCTCTTGACATTCAATACAACGCATGGTATAATTCTACATACAAGTTTATACATACGGTCATCGGAGGACAGTACACCACAGTGTAGGGGATCGTAAGCGTTTGCTTGCAGGCCGTCTGTCAGATAAGATGTCGAGTGCGCTCGGATTATTGCACGCATGCAATATCCGGGCCTTTTTGTTTTACAGAGGAGATTAAACTATGTGCTTACAGTTGATGCCGATTGCCGAATCCGACCGGGAACAGTATATAAAAGATATGCAGGAGGCCTTCCTGCTCGGTGCGATGGAAGGCGGGTTCCCGCCGGACACCCGGGAGATCCTGCCCGAATCCGATATCGACCGCTCCCTCAACGCATGCGGAGCGGTTGCCTATAAGGCAATGCTGAACGGCGAAATGGTTGGCGGGGCCATTCTTGTGCTGGACCGCAAAAAGCGCTACGGGCATCTCGATTTCCTATATGTAAAGCATGCCTTCCAGAACCGCGGCATCGGTGCATTCCTATGGTTTACCATCGAAAGACTGCATCCCGATATCCGCGTGTGGGAGACCTGCACGCCCTGCTTTGAAAAGCGGAATCTGCACTTTTACGTGAATGTCTGCCATTTCCATGTGACCGACTATTGGAATGCACGCCATCCGGATCCGGGCGCTCCTCTCCGCACGGCAGAGAACGGTCAGGAAGCCGCGGACGACATGTTTGGCTTCCGCAAGGAAATCCGGGCGCAGGACAGAAAAATCCCGACACCTGTATACTTAGAGACGGAGCGGCTGGTGATCCGTATGTATAGAGAAAAGGATTTCCCCGCGTACTATCGCCTGATTGCCAATCCGAGAGTGAACTGCTTCCGCAATCCGGAATGCGGAAGCATGGAGGAGGTCCGGCGGGAGTTTATGGAAAAAATCCGCAGCAGCGATGCCTCCGAGCTCGCCGTCGTGCAAAAAAGCACCGATACATTCATGGGCCTTTTGTTCGGCGGATATGAGGAGAATGAAGATACATTCGGCGTCGGCTGGAATTTCCTGCCCGAATACGGGAAAAAGGGATACGCATACGAGGCGGCAAAGGCCTACTTCTCTTTCCTTTTCAACGAGCTTGCCATTCGGCGGATCACCGCTTTTACGGAGGACGATAACCTCCCCTCCCAAAGGTTATGTGAAAAGCTCGGCATGCGCCGGGAAGGACTTTTCCGCGAGTTCATTTCGTTTGTAAACAATCCCGACGGCTCGCCGCATTATGAAAACACCTATACCTGGGCCATTCTCAAAAAGGAATGGGAAAAGCAATTCCTTCCTGACGAAGGACTGCCCTCTCCGATTGCATAGGAAGCATGCGTACACAAGCAGGTCGACATGCATGCTTCCCGTCTCTGCCAACGAGACTATCGCCTACTTCTTCTCCCCGCAGACATAATACACGCGGCCGGCTTTGACTTCACTTCTTGCCTTGCCTTCCTTCTCATACCCGAGAATACAGAAGCCGATGCCTTCGACCTCCTCGTCCACTCCCCATGTATGCAGAAGGCGCTTTCCCTCCTCGCTCTCAAATACTTCTTTCGCACGGTGAATCCAGCAGCAACCGATCCCCAAGGACCATGCCGCATTCAGAAGATTCCCCATTGCCAGACTTCCGTCATACAGGTAGGTACCTTCCTTCTTTGAAAGGACGATGATCAGATCCCGCGCCCCGTAAAACGGATCACCGGTGCTCCCCAGCACCGCCGCATTCATGGCAGACAGCTTTTTTACCGTCGCGTCGTCACTCACCACCACAAGACGCGGCGTTTGCCTGTTCATGCCCGACGGTGCGTGCAAGCCCGCCTCTACGATCTGATCCAGTTCCGCTTTGCTCACATGCCGGTCCTCATAGCTCCTTGTGCTTCTCCGCTCTGTCAGTGTCCGTATGGTTTCGTTCATCTTTCTCTTCCTTTCTTCTTCCCTTTATTTTCCCTGTATGTTTTCCCTTTTTCGTTGCCGCTTCGTTATTCTCTGCTTCCTGTCCTGCACCCCTTGTCTGCCTGTCAGTGGCCGGGCAGCATCAGCATGGTTCCCCCCACGATCAGCATCAGCCCCGCAACCGAGCTCTTTGTCAATTTTTCCCCGAATACCAAAGAAGAAACCAGTACCGTAACCACAATGCTCAGCTTGTCTATCGGCACTACTACGCTTGCCGGTCCGTCCTGCAGCGCCTTATAGTAGCACAGCCACGACGCACCTGTTGCCAGACCGGAAAGGCCGATGAATCCAAGCTCTTTTCTCCCGATTCCGTGCAGTTCCTTTTGCTTGCCGGTCACAAGCACCATCATCCATGCCATGATCAAAACCACACCGGTGCGTATGGCCGTTCCCAGATTCGATTCCACATCCGAGATCCCTATCTTCCCGAGAATCGCAGTAAGACTTGCAAACAGCGCAGAGCCCGCCGCATACACAAACCAACCCCGGCCTTCTGCTTTTTCTTCCGAATGCTCCGTGTCCTTTTTCTCCAGCATCAGAAGCGTTCCGACCGCAATCAGGACAATGCCCGCCAGCCCGAACCAGGTGAATTCCGAAAAAAAGATGGCCGCAAGAATAAATGTCAGAACGGTGCTGGATTTATCGACCGGAACCACCCGATGGATATCCCCCAGCTGCAACGCTTTAAAGTAGCACAGCCAGGATCCTCCCGTCGCAAGACCCGAAAGAATCAGAAACAGAAAACTTCTGCCGTCGGTTTCCGGAAGTGTGCTCTGCGAGCCCACGATCAGAACCATCGCCCACGCAAAGACAAGCACGATCCCGGTCCGTATGGCCGTCGCTACTGTTGCGTCGGTCTTCCGGATGCCGCATTTTGCCAGAACCGAAGTCACCCCGGCAAACACGGCCGAAAGAAATGCATACGCAATCCACATGCTCTCTCTCCCGGTCCTTATACCAGCGATTGAGAATAATCGTATCTTTCCGCGGTTTCGGCATTCCGGTATTCGTGCTTTTCATAATAGCCGATCAGCGCCCCATCTCTGTCCCGCAGGGCCACCATGTAGATATCCTTGTTCTGCTTTTCATTTTTTCCCGTATACAGCATATTGTTCTGCCGGTCCGCGGCAAACCACGCAAGCACCTGACGGATCTTCTGACACGATTCCTCATTATGGCAGGAAAGAAGCGACCGCCCGAGCAAAGATCCCCCACCGTATTTTGCATAGTTTTTCTCCGCTGCCGGGTTCATGTATACAATAGTGTGCTCCAGGTCGCACAGAACAACCGCAGAGCGATCCTGCTCCAGCACGCTTCTCATCATTTCTTCTATCATAACGGCTCTCCTTTCCCGTCTGCTGCCACGCCTTCCTGTCCGGCCGGTTCCGGCGCACCCTTCTCTTCCACCGATGCCATGGTATCCCATATCATGACGGCGGTCGCCACCGCCATGACCGCAAGACCAATGTAAAACCGGATTTCCGGCCTCTCCCGCAGAATGACAAAACTGAATCCTACCCCCAAAAACGGGGCAAGCGAATAAAAGGCACTGGTCTTGGCCGCCCCGAGCCAGTACTGTGCCATAATATAAAAACGGATACTGAGTCCGTAAGCGACAAATCCCAGCAGCATCGCCGAAAGCAGGAATGTCGCTGCCGGCAGCTTTTCCCCGAGCAGCCCTGCCACGGCAATCCCGCCCATGCCGGAAAAAATGCCTTTGATCCACACAATCTGCTCCGGATCCTTATCGCTGATGCGCCGCGTGCAATTGTTTTCCAACCCCCAACACAGACAGGCGCCTATGACACACAGCGAGCCGCGGTTAAAAACCAGGACCTCCCCCGCCTCTGTCCCGAGAATCATGCTGGCTGTCACTACCAGAAAAACCGCGCACCACAGCCGTCCCGATATCTTCTCACGGAAGACAGCAACCGCTATACCTGCGGTCGCAACAATCTCAAAATTGTTCAGCAGCGATACATTGGCCGCCGTGGTATTGGCCACACCGAACAGCAACAGAATCGGCGCCGCTATGTCCAGCACGACCATCGCCACTGTATACGGCAGGTCCCGCTTTCCCAGCGAAGGAGCACTCCCACCTTTACCGCAAAGCTTGCGGACAAGCATCATACCCCCCATGCCTGTACCCGCCCCCAGATATAAAAATCCGGCCAGCATGGCAGGCGAGATTCCCTGCATCAGAATTTTGGACAGCGGTACATGGACAGCGTACAGAGTCGCCGCCAGAATCGCAAAAAGCACCGCCGTTCTCTTTTTTTCCATACTACTCCCACCGACTCCCAACCTACATGCACCGGGGGCATCTCCGCGTTCTTTTTTTCACCATTCCTATGATTTTCCGTCCTGTCCCGTTTCCGGTCCGTACTGCCAGCCATGCTCCCCATGATAGATCATCTGCCGCGTCATACCGCCGTCCATACAGAGATTTTCCCCCGTGATAAAGCCTGCTTTATCCGATGCCAGAAACAGAACTGCATTGGCAACATCCATGGGATTCCCCACGCGCCCCACAGGTTGCTGCGCGGCGTCCGGGCCTGTATACTCCCGGAAATCCGTATCCATCCAACCGGGAGACACCGAATTGACGCGCACACGGCCCGCAAAGGATACCGCCAATGCATGCGTCAGGGCGGAAAGGCCTCCTTTGGCCGCCGCGTAGCTTTCACTCTGCGCCTGACTCATCCGGTCGCGGGTAGAAGATATATTGATCACCGATGCTCCCTCAGAAAAATACGCAGAAAAAAGTTTGCACAAATAAAATGCCGCCGTCACGCCCACCTGCAAAGCATAACTGAACTCCGCATAAGAGCAGGTATCCAGCCCCAGCATGGGCGGCGGCGCGTTGTTCACCAGTACATCCACATGGCCATGCTCCGAAATCACGCGATTCGCAAATGCGCGCAACACTGCCTCATTTCCGACATCCCCGGTATATCCTTCATTTTCCTGTATATCTATCACACATACAATGGCGCCCGCTTTCCGGAATTCCTCCGCTATGCACCGCCCGATCCCACCGGCTCCGCCGGTAATGACTACAACCTTGCTGTGAAACATTCTCTTTCTGCCCCTGCTCTTTTCCGCTTGTTTTCTTTTTCCGTTGTTTGGACATGGCACGGCTTTATTCCCGCACTCCCAGCCGTGCCAGCAGCTTCTGCCCGTTTTCCCGCAGCCAGTTCTTCCGAACCCGGTACTCCGGGCAATACCGCTCCACCATTTCCCAGAAGGCACGCGAATGATTCATATGTCTGCGGTGGCACAGTTCGTGGACAACCACATATTCCGCCACCGCCTCGGGACATAACGCCAGCAAACAATGGAAACTCAGATTCCCCTTTACTGAGCAGCTGCCCCATCGGGTCTTCTGGCACCGCACCGTAACACGGCCATACGTCACGCCCAGCATCTGTGCGCAGGCCTCCACCTTCGGCAGGATCCATGCAAGCGTACGCTTTTTATATGCAGCAAGCTCCTCTGCGGTGAATACCACGGTGTTTTTCGCCTCGGCGGCCTCCTCGCGCATGCGTTCCAGGTGCTTTTCCATCCACGGGCGCTTCTGCGCAAGAAACGCCCGGATTTCCGCATCCGGCATTCGCAGTGGGGCGCGTACAATGATTTGCATGCCCGGTGTGATCTCCAACGCAACGGTTCTGCGCGCGGTGCGCAGAATGCGGATCGGCTCTTCCATAGGTTCTTTTCCCTTCTTTTCTGCTCCGCCCTGTGTCTTGATCGGTTGGTCCGCTTTGCTTCCACGGACCGCCCCTCCGTCATTTGTCCCGGAGGATGCGGCGATAATACAGGTAGCTGACACCAGCCATCAAAACAAAGAGATATACCGTCGACAGCAAAATTCCGGCAAAGGCAGACCCCGTGACACCGTAAAAACCTGCACTGCTGATATAATACTTTTCAAGAAAGGTCACGCTGTCATCCAGTACCAATCCGAACAGGCCAAAGAATATCGCAAGCGGCAGCTGAAATACCGCGTACACGCCGGCCTTCCAGAACAGATCCACCACAAAATGCTTGTAGAAATACTGCATCGGGGAAAAATTCTCTTCCTTGTCTGCCGTTCGGATGGCACGCTGCATATCCGAATCGGACATCTGCCAGAAGCGTATGAAGACCAGCACGGCGACCGCCCAATAGATGCATTGGAACAGCAGCACATACCCATACGCGCCCGCTATGTTCTCGTCCAGGTCGTACATCGCCTTCACCGTACCGCTCAGCAAAAAAGAGTATAGGATAAATCCAGCCAGATGAAACACAAGGAGCGCGAACAGCCAATGGATGATTTTGCGGAAAGTACTCGGTTTCATATTATATTGCCTCATTTCCTCAACAGTTCCGTTTTTACGGTGGAGTTCCCTGTGTCGAAAAACATGACATACGGGTACCTTGTTTCCTGAAAATTTCGTTTACCGGTCCGGAAACGAGCCGATATCTCCGCTCCGGAAAACGCAAATTGCAAACGGCATCGGGGCAAGACACACCGTGTCCTCCCCGGTGCCGTTTCCTGGAACGGGTTTTCAGAACTCAACCGGCGGCATTGCCGCCTGCCTCGCTGATGACCTTGGCCGTCAGAGAAGACGGCAATTCTTCATAGCGCGTAAACGTATAGTCAAACCTGGCGCGTCCCTGTGTCATGGCGCGAAGCGCCGTCACATAATCTCCCATCTCTGCCTGTGGCACCTCCGCCACAATCGTCTGATACCCCGGCTTCCCCTCCGTCGCTTCAATGCCGCTCACACGGCCCCGCCGACGGTTCAGGTCACCCAGCACATCCCCTACATATCCGTCTGGTAATACCACCCGCAATTCTCCGATCGGTTCCAGAATCACGGGATCCGCCTTCGGAAGTCCTTCCCGATAGGCAAGACGTGCCGCCAGCTTGAAGGAAATTTCATTGGAGTCCACCTCATGGTAAGAGCCGTCGTACAGTTCCGCCGCCAGACGTACCATAGGATATCCCGCCAGTACACCACCTTCCGCCATGGCATCCAGCAGACCCTTTTCCACCGCCGGGAAGAAATTCTTCGGTACCGCTCCGCCGAACACACTCTCGGTAAAGGTCAGCCCTTCCTCCTGCCCGGGCGAAAAACGGATCTTCACATGACCGTACTGTCCGGAACCGCCGGATTGCTTTTTGTGCTTTCCTTCGGCTTCCACACGCCGCCGGATGGTTTCCCGGTAGGCAATCCGCGGCGCCGTCAGCTCCACTCCGGTCCCGAAACGGTTTTTGAGTTTGCTGACCACAATCTCCAGATGCGTGTCTCCCAATCCGTACAGCAGCAGCTGCTTCGTCTGCGGATTGTTCTCAAACCGGATCGTCGGATCCTCCTCCAGTAGCCGTGCCATACCCTGCGATATCTTATCCTCATCGCCTTTCGACAGCGGACGGACTGCACGGCATGCATACGGCTTCGGATACTGTACCGGCAGATAACGGAAGCCTTCTGCGCGTGTTGTCAGCGTGTCTCCTGTGGCCACATTGCCCAGCTTTGCCGTTACCGCAATATCCCCACAGACCAACTCCTCTGCCGCAATCTGCTTCTTGCCACGCATATAATACAGATGGCCGAGTTTCTCGCTCTCCCCCGTGCGTACATTTTTCAGCGTGTCATTCTCGTGTAGCGTGCCTTCCATTACCTTGAAATAGGACATCTTCCCGACAAACGGATCCGCCACTGTGCGAAACACAAAAAGCGATACCTCCGGACCTTCCATTTGAATCGGCACGGTGCCGGTTTCTCCCGTCGGCAACAGAATCTTTTCGGTCTTGCGCGCCGTCGGGCGTGGGAAAGAACCCGCTATGGTATCCATAAAGGTCTTGATCCCCCACATCTTTGTGGCTGCACCGCAGAATACCGGGACAATATCCCCGTGGATGATGCCCGTATGGATCGCCTCAAACGCCTCCGCCTGAGAAATCTCTTCGCCCGCAAAAAATTTCTCCATCAGATCCTCGCTCGTCTGCGCGATCGATTCCAGCAGCATCGTGTGATATTCCTCACACACCTCCGCAAAGGCTGCCGGAATCTCGCTCCGCACATACGATCCGCTCGCCGAATCAAATGTATACACCACACGTTCAATCAGATTCACAAACCCGATGACCTTATCGCCGTCGATCAGCGGGATCTGGACCGGACATACCGTCACGCCGAACCGCTCCCGCAATGCGCCGAAGGCGCGGTGAAAGCGACATTCGCCATCATCAAAACGGTTGATGAAAAAGGATTTGGGAATCCCCGCCTCGGTCGCGATCTCCCACGCCTGCTCGGTGCCCACACTCACGCCGGCCTTCCCGTCCACCACGATCACGGCCGCGTCCGCTACCCGTGCACACTGCCGCACTTCCCCTTCAAAATCAAAATATCCCGGTGTATCCAATATATGAATCCGCGTTCCCTCCCATGTCAGCGTTGCCAGCGCCGCCGATACCGAGGACCCCCGCCGTATCTCTTCACTGTCATAGTCGCATACGGTGTTCCCTTCGCTGATGCGACCGAGGCGGTCGGTCTCATGGGCTATATACAGCATCGCCTCCGCAAGCGAAGTCTTCCCCGCACCGCTGTGCCCCATCAGGCAGACATTCCGAATGTTCTTGGTCGAAATTTTTTCCATGGCAGGATCTCCTTTGCTATATATTTGGATAAACGTTCCTTTATCTTATGCCCCGCATAAGACACCTATGCGTCTATTATACCGCCCCCTATGCCAAATTGCAAGAGCAGCCATCATCTTTTTGCACACGCCATGTAAAATTTGCACAAGTTTTTTTGTGAAAAATGCATATATCCAGCTGGGGAAAAACTGCAATTTCCGCTTTTCACATTGCCGTCTTAAAAGCAAAAAGCGGGCTCCGTGTGTTGTAAAATGTTGCTCCTTCCGACTCAGAACACACGGGCTCCGCCTTTCTTTTTATCTGCTGTATATCCTACTTCTTCTGCATCAATCCGGCGTGGGGACATCACTCCCTGCCGGGCTCTCCTCACGGATCGCCGACAGACGACGCAGCACATCCACAAGATTGCGTACTCCCGTCAGTCGCACGCCCTCCGGCACCCCCGAGGAGCGCCCCATGCTCCGTGCGGGAAGAAGAATCTCGGTAAAGCCCAGCCGCCCCGCTTCCCGGATACGGTGATCGATATGGGAGACCGGGCGGACCTCCCCGCCAAGGCCCAGCTCGCCGAACGCGATCAGGCGCGGCGGAATCACACGGTCGGTCAGTCCCGATATCAGTGCCAGCGCTACCGCCAGGTCCG
Source organism: uncultured Clostridia bacterium (assembly GCA_944384545.1). Classification (GTDB taxonomy): domain Bacteria; phylum Bacillota; class Clostridia; order Oscillospirales; family CAG-272; genus UBA1740. Next base: position 9,575 of record CALWTT010000016.1, read on the forward strand.
CCGCCGGCTCGTCCACACGCAGGCCGCCCGCAATATTCAGATATACATCGGTTTCTCCAAAGCGAAGATTCAGTCGTTTTTCCAAAACCGCCAGCAAAAGGCACATCCGGTTGTAATCAAAACCGTCACAGGTCCGACGCGGCGCCGGAAAAGCGGTGCGGGTCACGAGTGCCTGGACCTCCGCAATCAGGGGGCGCGTTCCTTCCATCACGCAGGCAGCACAGTTGCCGCTGCTGTCGGTCGGACGCCCCTCCATCATCATCTCCGACGGATTCTCCACCTCCGACAAGCCCCGATCGGTCATCTCAAATACTCCGATTTCATTGGTGGATCCGTAACGGTTCTTGATCGCCCGGATCAGGCGGTATGCCTGCCGACGATCTCCTTCAAAATACAGAACCGCATCCACCATATGTTCCAGCACCTTGGGGCCCGAAATCCCACCTTCCTTGTTCACATGCCCTACAAGGATGACTGCCGACCCGGTTCTCTTAGCCAGACCGATAAATGCCATCGCGCTCTCCCGCACCTGCGTCACGCTCCCGGGCGCCGAGCTCAGCCGGTCACTGTATACCGTCTGGATCGAATCCACGACAATCACATCCGGGTGTAGCCGCTCGCATTCCCCTATGATTCCGTCCAGGCCGGTTTCGGTCAGCAGATACAGATTCCCGCCCTGCACACCCAGACGCTCCGCACGCAGCTTCAGTTGCCCGCGCGACTCCTCTCCCGACACATACAGCACACGCGCATTTCCGGAAAGACGGTGCGATATCTGCATCAGCAGCGTGGATTTCCCGATCCCGGGTTCCCCGGACAGCAAAATAACCGACCCCTGCACCAGTCCTCCGCCCAATACACGGTCCAGTTCCTTCATTCCCGTCCCGCTCCGCATGTATGCCGGAAGCTCCAGCTCGTCAAACGGCACCGCACTCACCGTCGGAGCGGTTCCATGCGGCTTCTCACCCGGCCCAGCCACACGCGGAATCTGCTCTTCCATCGTATTCCATGCTCCGCAGGAGGGACAACGCCCCAGCCATTTCGGACTGCTGTATTCACATTCGGTACAGACAAATATGCTTTTCGGCGCTTTCATGTTGCACTTCCTTTTTCGGTACTGATATATTCCATAATAGCACAAAACATGGCAAAACACAACTTTCTTTGATATTCCGTATCACATAGTGCTGCGCATTCCTCCGGATTGGAAAGAAATCCGCATTCTACCAGCACCGCCGGAAAATCCGCACGTTCCAGCAGATAGATGCTGCTGTTCCCGGGTTTGGTAACACGTCGGTTTCCGCTTTGCAGATCCGATGTGATGCTGCTCCGGATCTGGCGCGCCAATGCGCGGCTGCGCGGGTCGCTGACGCTGTAATACACCTGCACCCCCTTTTGACGTGCATCACTGAATTTGTTCATATGTATGCTGATCAGCACGACATTTTCGGTCTGCCGGGCAATTTCCAGCCGATTGCGCAGATCGTAGATCTTACGCATTCCGTATATATTCTGCTCTTCCGTATACAGAAGACGGTCCTCGGTGCGCGTATAGGCCACCTTCACACCGGCCGCCGTCAGCATGGTGCCAAGCTGCCCCACAAGTGCCAGATTGATCGTCTTCTCCGCCACTCCGTTCACACCTACCGCACCCCCGTCCTCTCCTCCGTGCCCTGCATCCAACAGAATCACCGGTTCCGACGCATCGTTTTCCGTCGCAACACCCGCTGCACTCCTCTGCATATCCCCGTTCCTGTATAGAGACACCGCCATAAACAGGCAGGTAAGCGCCAGTAATACCGCCGTTCCCCGTATGCCGCAGCTCCACCCCTTTTTCATAAAAATTGCCCTCCGCTTTTTTACCAGTATACGGAGGGCTCTCCGGCATTATGCCGGCTTTATTTTTGCTTTGTTTCTTACTTCGCTTCCTGCACTTCGGTTTTATTTCCCGTTCTTTTTGTTCTTCCCGCTCAGGAAGCCGAACAGGCGGCGTTCCCGCCATCCCATCTCGTAGCCAAAACAGGAGGCTGCAATGGAGGGCAACGGCGTCAGCAGATACGCTACAAGATACATCCCGGACAGTGCACTCCCACTCGGCGGAATCAGCGTGTTCACAATTCCGGTATACATCGCCTGAAACACCACACCCGCTCCGTGCGCAATGATAAACATTCCCTGCGCCCATGCCTGCTCCGACAGCGCCACGCCGAACAGGTATCCCAGAAGCAGGAAAAACAGAATGATAAAATTCGGTATGTTCGCCATCAGGGACATTTTCAGACCCGAAAGACGGTCCGCACGGATGTATCCGCCATTCACGCGGATATGATCCTTCGCGCCGCAATCCCAGGTCATCATATACAGCAATGCTACGTACATCAATGTCGCATAGATGCTCACCGTCAGCTGCAGCATCCCGCTCTTCGACGCTGCCATCGTCACAATCAGCCCGAAAATCATCATCCCGAACTGGTACAGCATCATCTTTACTATGTTATACGAATTTTCTTTGAAAAAAGTCATTGCCCTCTCCGGATTCAGCAGCCGCTTCTTTTTCCGCGCGGCACCTGTACTTTCTATATGTATTCTCTTCTCATTTTACACACACACCGCACCGAATGCAAGACACCCCGGCCATTGTTTACAGTTTATCCACTAAAATTTCAGAGGATTTTGTATAATGAAAAACAGACGATTCCAGAAAAAAGGAGATTCCCATGCCTGCCTTTTCTCTTCGCAGCGAAGATCTCAAAGCGTTTCCGGTTCCGGTCCGCGATTTTGCTACCTATAAGTCTGTCATTCTGGGAAATTCACCCAAAACCGTATGCGAATACCTGCTGGATCTGCGCACCTTTTTCCGCTATACAGAGGCCACACGGCTGGGGATCGACCCGGACTCGGAGGCATTTGAAAAGATCGATATCAGCCACATCGACATCGAGTATATCGGAAAAATCACTACCGGCGACATATATGATTTCCTGCTCTATACCTCAAACAACAGACGCAACGGCTGGTCCGCCCGTTCACGCAAGCTCTCGGCACTCAAAGGATTTTATCGCTATCTGTGCGCCAAAAAGCACCTGCTGGAAAACAATCCGACCGCCAATATCGATGCGCCCAAAAAGCACACCACTCTGCCCAAATTCCTGACGCTGGAAGAGAGCAAGCGCCTGCTTCGTGCCATCCGCGAGGACACCGAATCCGAACATACCGACCGCGACTATGCCATCGTCACGCTTTTTCTCAATTGCGGTATGCGGCTTTCGGAACTGTGCGGGATCGATCTGACCGATATCGATCCGGAGCTGCGTTCTCTGCGCGTCACCGGAAAAGGAAGCAAGATGCGTCTGATTTATCTGAACGACGCCTGCCGCCGTGCGCTGCTCGCCTATATCCGCGTCCGTGCCCAGAACCATGTCCCGGGGGCCACAAAAACCAATGCGCTGTTTCTCAGCGAGCGAAAACAGCGGATCAGCCAGAAAACCGTGCAGTGGATGGTATACAAATATCTGCGGATGGCGGGGCTAGAAAACCGCGGGCTTTCGGTGCACAAGCTGCGCCACACCGCTGCCACACTGATGTACCAGAGCGGTGAGGTGGATGTACGGGTCCTGAAGGATATCCTCGGGCATGAGCAGCTCAACACCACGCAGATTTATACGCATGTCAGCTCCGAGAGCATGGAGAGCGCCATGTCCAAAAATCCGCTTGCGTCGCTGCACGACGAGCCGACAAGAAAAAAAGCAGGACGCGGCCGTGCCGGGCAGGAGGCGGAGAGTATAGACAATGCAGAAGATGGAGAGGAAGCCTGATCCGAACGGTATCCATATCGGAAAAGGGCAAAAAGCGGAGAGACCGCCGGTCTCTCCGCTTTTTGCCACATGCAGTGATCTGCCACAGCCTTTCCGCCTTTTCTGCCTGTTCAAAACACACGGGTCAGGATCGGAAGGCAGAAAGCAGACGCATCCTTTTGCTCGAATACCGATAGGCAGCCTCGTAGTCCCCTCCCTCACGGTAACAGCTTTCCATATCCGAATAGGTGCGGAACAGCAGAAAGGCACTCACGGGATCCGCTCCCTTCTGTTCCTCTATCCGGTTGAGCAGATGCAGCGCCTCCTCGTACCGTCCTTCCTTCATGTGCAGGCGCGCACGCACATGCATCGCATAAAACGGATTCTCGTATGGATAGCTTTCGTTCTCTTTCAGGTAAAAATACACATCCAGGCAGCCTGCCTTGCGCAGACTGTCAATATATCCCATTTCATTGAATTCAAGCAGCGGAGCCTGCACATTCACGCCGATCGCCGTCAGCAATCCGCATCCTGCACGGATACCGTCGGTCGGATATACCGTCTCCTCCGCGTATGCCAGTGCGCTCTGTAAGTATCCCACCGCGCTCTCCATTGCGCCGTTGTGCCAGGCCTTCTGCCCGCAAAAATAGGCACAACAGGCCATCATCAGACCAAGTTCATCGTCACAGGAGCCCAGCTCCTTTTCAAATACACGAAGGCACTCCGCATACGACCCCGCACGGTACAGTGCACGCAACCGGGGAAAACAATTCTGCTTGCGATAAAAAAATTCCTCGTCCTCCTCACAGAAAAAATAACCCGGCGGCACCGAAAGACGCTTCGACAGCCACAGCAGCGTATCCAGCGCCGGCGTCGCCTTCCCTTTTTCTATCAACGAGAGCATGTTGCGTGTGATCTTTGCTTCCTCAGCACCGTTGCATACATCGGCCTGCGTCCATCCAAGTTCCTGTCGCCTTTGCCGTATCCGTTCTCCCAATTCCATGCGTTTCGTTCCCTTCCGCTCTTTTTACTTCCTCAATTTCTTGCCGTCCTCGGTTCTGCCGTTTCCTTCCGTACGATCTTCCGCCAGGCTTTCCATGGTTATGATACCACCCAACGAAGAAAATTACAAGAGAAAATGTAAATTATACTGACAATCGAATCAAGGAGCTTCCGCCCCAAAGTCGTATATATCATCGATCTCCTGCTCTGTAATGTCATCGGTCATCCGGTGAATTTCCGTATAGGCGTCCGGCACCTCCCCCACTATCACTGTCTCTGCCACACAATAACTTTGTGTGACTTCCATTTCGATCGGGTGTGACGGCGTCATCACCGTCAGAGATACCGTCACCGTAAACAGCACGCGGTGCAAGGTCTGATTGATTCCCACCGTGCGGAATTCACTTGCCATATAAGCATGTGCTCCCTGCGCCAGCAACACCCGCACCTCCAAAGCCGGACCGCGGCCGGAAAACAACTCTCCGCCCAACAGGTTACCGAGCGGCAGTGAGACTGTCAGGGCATCCTGCGATGCAAGGCCGCGCAGGATGCAGAGAAACAGTTCGTTCCGCGCCGCATTCAGTCCGGGCATATCACATTTCAGCGAAGACACGACACCGTCCTGACGGTACTGCACGGTCACAAGCGCATCGTACGCACCCGAACCCGCTGCCATTTTTTCCGAAAAGGCCTCCGCCATCTGCAGCTGCACACGATTCCGTGCGGCCGCCGAGGCCAGTGCGGCAATTCCGGGATACAGCTGAAAGTTGAAAATGCAAAGCAGGGCCACCAGTACGGCCACCGAAAACAGCAGGATCCGTCCACCCGAAAAACGCCGACGACTCCCACTCCGCCCACGCTTCCATCCCCCTATCTGCCGCCATCCTCCGCACAGGTAATATCGTCTTCCCATCGTTTTTCCCTCCTATTCCGAGTCTATGCACTTTTCCATTGCACGTGACGCTTTTGCTCTTTTTTCCCTTTCCCGCTTCCTTTTCGATAAAATTTTTGCAAATCTTGATCTTCCTCTTGCTTTTTGGCGAATTTGGTGGTATAGTATAGTTGGTGAAAATTGGTTTTCTTTCGGAAACAGACCGGGGATTGCCTTTTTTTGCTTGTTGTTTTTTCATTATATATTTTATTTGGAAGGAGAGATTTGCCTCAGGCAAATCGGGAATTCGGTTTGAATAAAAAAGATGTCACCGAAAAGGCAAGTGCCGTACTCCCGACGGCGGCAGAGCTCAGAAAAGCGCTCGCCAAAGCCGGTAAAACCGACGCCATGGCCCGGATTCGCTCCCTCTTTGACGCAAAAACCTTCGTCGAGCTCGGTGCCTATACCAAGCGCCGGTTCAGCGAAACCAACCCCGGCGTCAAGGAAGATGAATTCGAGGGCGTTATCTGCGGATACGGCGCCGTCAACGGCGAACTCGTGTTCGCTTTCTCTCAGGACGCCTCGCGCATGAAGGGCGCACTCGATGCTGCACATGCACGTAAGATCTGTGCACTCTACGATATGGCCGTGAAAAACGGTGCGCCCGTCGTCGGAATCTTTGACAGTGCCGGCGCCGATATCTTTGAAGGAGTCGATGCCCTTGCCGGTTACGGTCTGATCATGCAGGCCGTCTCCAGGGCCTCCGGCGTTGTCCCTCAGATCGCCCTGATCGCCGGCAACTGCATCGGGTCCTTTGCCGCCATTGCCGCCATGTTCGATATTCTCGTCACTACCGGCAGCGGCCATCTCTATGTCGGTTCCCCATCCCTCACCGGTGCCGTCAATGCACAGGCAGCCGTCGTTTCCCACGACGCCGCCGATATGCTGGAAGCGGTCGCCTACGCGCGCCGCGTCCTCTCCATTCTTCCTCAGAACAGCAGCGAGGGCACCCCTGTGGACGAGGCAGCAGACAACCTCAACCGTACCCTCGATGCCATGGATCTCGATGGTGATGTACATCTCCTCCTTTCTGCCATTGCCGACAAGGGAGAGTATGTGGAGACCGGCGCCGATCCCAAGGCACCCATCCTGACCGCACTCACCGTCATCGGTGGCGTGCACTGCGGCATTGTCGCCAGTGCATTTGCCAACAAGGAAGGCCGCATTGACGCAGCAGCTGCGCGCAAGGCCGCACGCTTTGTCGACTTCTGCGACGCATTCTCCCTGCCGGTCCTCACACTCGTGAACAGCGCAGGCTTTGCACTTTGTGCCGAGAACGAGCAGGCTCCCTTTGCTGCGGAGCTTGCCAAACTCGCAACGGCCTACACCCGTTCCGAAAATGCCAAGGTCACCGTTATCCTCAATCACGCCATCGGCGGTGCCTATATCCTGCTCGGTTCCAAGAGCGTCGGTGGTGACGTTGTCTATGCCTTCGAAAACGCCGAGATCGGTGCGCTTTCCTCTGCCTCCTCGGTCGCTTTCGCGCTGAACGACACCATCTCCACCTCCACCTCGCGCAAGCAGCTCGAAGAGGATTGGCGTCTTTCCCTCGCCTCTCCTGTCGCGGCAGCCTCTACCGGGCAGATTGACGACATCATCGGCATCCCCGAGCTCCGCCAGAGAATCTGCTCTGCTATGCTCCTTCTCGCTGCCAAGGGATCTGCCAAGGGACGCCGTCACAGCGTCCTCCCGCTTTGATGCATTCAGTCAGGAGGCGTTTCTATGATGTTCCGTACTTTGCTTCTCGCACCGGGCGCCGATACCGTCGATCCCGATGCGCTCGCGCGCGTTGTTGATGCTTTCGGCGTCCTCATTCGCGGCATGTGTACCGTCTTTGCCGTCCTGTGCATTATCTGGCTGGCGCTGGTCATTGTCCGGCTGTTCATGTACGATCTTCCGCTCCGGAAGAAGAAGACCGCCGATATCGCCGCGCATGCTGATGAAGATACACTCCCGGCCGAACCCCGGCCCGATGCCGACGATTCTGTCCTCATTGCCGTTCTTGCCGCCGCCGTTGCCGCGGCGCGTTCCGATGAGGGGGAGTCCGGCAGCTTCCGCGTGGTTTCCTTCCACAGAAAAAATAAATAAGAAAGGCCGCAGTTTTTGCGGAGAATGCGTGTAGTATGAAAAAGTACCAGATTACCGTAAACGGCACCTCGTATGAGGTCCTTGTTGAAGAGCTTGACAATGCTGCCACTCCTGCCCCTGCTCCCGCCGTGTCCGCGCCCACCCCTGCTCCTGCTCCCGCGGCACAGCCCGCCGCTCCCGCTCCCAAAGCGCAGCCTGCCGCTTCCGGTGCTGCCGGCGCCGTCAAAATCAATTCCCCCATGCCCGGTACCATCCTCTCCATCAATCTCACCGTCGGTCAGTCGGTCAAAAAGGGAGATACGCTCTGCATCCTGGAAGCTATGAAGATGGAAAACGCCATTCCCGCTCCTCAGGATGGCGTGGTGGCCTCGGTCAATGTCACCAAAGGTGCCTCGGTCAACGCCGGCGACCTTCTCGTCTCTCTCAACTGATGCAATCCGAGCGAAAGTTGGTATAACTCATGGATGCTATTATTTCCGCTGTTACCTCTTTTTACGAGGGAACGGGGATTTCCGAACTGGTCGCCAATCCGGAACTGCTCATCAAGACGCTCATCATGTATGTGATCATCGGGGTTCTCTTCTATTTCGGACTGGTCAGAAAATTTGAGCCTCTGCTGCTCGTTCCGATTGCCGTCGGTATGCTGCTGGCCAATGTCACCTTCACCCCCGAAACGGCACTCTTTCACAATGACCTTTTCGTCTCCTCCGATCCCAATTTTCAATTTGACATTCTCAAAGTCTTTCAGGAGGGAAATCTGATTGACTTCCTTTACCTCGGCGTGAAACTCGGCATCTACCCCTCCCTGATCTTCCTCGGTGTAGGTGCGATGACCGACTTCACCCCCCTGATTGCCAATCCGAAAAGCCTTCTGCTCGGTGCCGCTGCACAGCTGGGCGTCTTCGTTGCCTTCTTCGGCGCCATGGCTTCCGGCGTCTTCACACCCGCAGAAAGCGCTTCCATCGGTATCATTGGCGGCGCCGATGGTCCTACCGCCATTCTTGTGACCAAATATCTCGCACCGCAGCTCCTTGCGGCGATTGCCATTGCTGCATACAGCTACATGGCGCTCATTCCCCTGATCCAGCCCCCCTTCATGAAGCTGGTCGTCTCCAAATCCGAACGCTCCATTGTTATGACCAATCTCCGACCGGTTTCCCGTGCAGAGAAGCTGCTCTTCCCCATTATCGTCACCGCCGTCGTTACGCTGCTGGTGCCTGACGCCGCTTCGCTCGTAGGTTTCCTTATGTTCGGAAACCTGCTCAATGTCTCCGGCGTTACCGACCGCCTTTCCAAGACCGCGCAGAATGAGTTGATCAATATCATCACCATTATGCTCGGCGTTTCGGTGGGCGCCACCGCCAACGCAATGAACTTCCTCGATCCTAAAACCCTGCTTATTATCGTGTTCGGCCTGGTCGCCTTCATAGTCTCCACTCTGGGCGGACTGCTGTTCGGAAAACTCATGTGCTTCCTGACGCACGGCAAGATCAATCCTCTGATCGGCTCTGCCGGTGTGTCTGCCGTGCCTATGGCGGCGCGCGTTTCGCAGGATGTTGGACGTGAGGCCAATCCTGCCAACTTCCTCCTCATGCATGCCATGGGGCCCAATGTTGCCGGCGTCATCGGTTCTGCTGTCGCCGCCGGTGTCTTCCTCCAGCTCTTTATGTAACCATTTCATGAAAGGAATGCGACCATTTCGGTCGGTGTATCAATTGCTATGGCAAAAGTCAAAATTACCGAAACCGTGCTGCGCGATTCGCATCAGTCTCTCGCTGCAACCAGAATGACCACCGAGGAAATGCTCCCTGCACTCGAATTGCTCGATCAGGTTGGCTATCATTCCCTGGAGGCCTGGGGCGGCGCCACCTTTGACGCATGCCTCCGCTTTCTCAACGAGGATCCCTGGCAGAGACTCCGCATCATACGCGAGCATGTCAAAAACACCAAGCTGCAGATGCTCTTCCGCGGTCAGAATATTCTCGGTTATCGGCATTATGCTGACGATGTAGTGGAGTACTTCGTTCAGAGGTCTATTGCAAACGGCATCGATATCATCCGCATCTTCGATGCGCTCAACGATGCGCGCAATCTCCAGACCGCCATCCGTGCCACAAAACGCGAGGGCGGTCATGTCCAGGCTGCTTTCAGCTATACGACCAGCCCCTTCCATACCAATGAGGCCTTCGCCGCCTATGCCAAAGAGCTCGAAAATATGGGGGCCGATTCGATCTGCGTCAAGGATATGTCCGGGCTCCTTAAGCCCTACGATGCCTATCAGCTGATCAAAACACTGAAAAGCACCGTATCCATTCCGATTCAGCTGCACACCCACTATACCGCCGGGCTTGCTTCCATGACCATCCTGAAGGCCATTGAAGCAGGGGTGGATGCCGTAGATACGGCGATCTCCCCCTTCGCTATGGGTACCTCGCAGGCACCCACCGAGTCGGTCGTTGCCACGCTGCAGAATACACCTTACGACACCGGCCTCGACCTGAACAAGCTGGACGCGGTGGCACGCTATTTCGCACCGCTGCGTGACAAATATCTCCAAAACGGGCTGATTGATCCCAAGGTTCTTAAGGTCGATGTCAATGCGCTCCTGTATCAGGTGCCCGGCGGCATGCTCTCCAATCTGGTCTCACAGCTCAAGCAGGCCGGCAAGTCCGAGCTCCTGCCCGAGGTGCTCGCCGAGGTTCCGCGCGTCCGCGAAGATGCCGGTTATCCTCCTCTGGTTACTCCTACCTCCCAGATCGTCGGTACCCAGGCGGTCTACAATGTGCTGACCGGAAAGCGGTATGAAATGGTCACCAAGGAATTCAAGGGTATGGTGCGCGGTGAATACGGAAAGACGCCCGCCCCTATTTCTGAGGAGTTCCGCCGTCAGATCCTCGGCGACGATGCCAAAATCATCGACTACAGACCGGCCGATGATCTCAAACCGGAACTTCCGGTTCTGCGCGAACGCGTGGCGCCATACGCCGAACAGGAAGAAGATCTGCTTTCCCTCGCACTTTTTGAACAGGTTGCCATTAAGTTCTTCGAACGCAGAAAGGCCCAGAAATATAAAATTGATGAGCAGAGCGACGCTGCAACTGGCGTCCATGCGGTCTGAAAATTCCGACCGGACACGAAAAAGCCAGGCCCCACAGGGCCTGGCTTTTTCTATGATCCGGCGGCGGATGAAATGAGAAAAAGGCAGCTGAATATGCAGAGGAAAGGTATGGCTCACGCCTTTTTGAAAAAGGCGTGGCGAAAACTTTTCTTCTCCGCCGCCGCGGGGAAAAATACAGAGGCGCTTACCATGTAAGTGCCTCTGTTTGTTTTCGTTGATGCGCCTGGTCAGAGCTTCCAGAAATCGTCTTGACTCTTGGTATTGTCTGCAGGATCCTGGTCGGGCTTTGCGCGGTCTGCAGCATCTTCCCCTGACGACGTTTCTTCGGACTTCGGAGCGCTGTCCTGCTCTTCTCCGTCTTTAGGATCCGCACCGGATTTTGACGTGGGCTGCCCGGACTCCGGCGGAAGGGAGATGCCCAGGTTGGCAAACATTTCCCGCTCTGCGTTCGTACGCGCCGGCTCTGCTTCTGCCGCACGCGCCGCTGCCGCACGGTTTGCTTCCTCGCTCTTCCGCTTCTTTTCCTCCTCCATATTCTCGAGATCTTCCATCGTCACATTTCCCGTCATGGCGGCGGCAAACAGATCCCCGTCCATCAGCTCATGCTTCAGAAGATACTCTGCTATGAAGTGCAGGCGATCCAGATGCTCACGCAGATATTCCTCGCATCGGTGATAACAGTCCTCTACAATCCGGCGGATCTCTTCATCGATCGCCGCTGCCGTCTGCTCCGAATAGGGGCGAGAGGTCGAAAAATCGCGGCCTAGGAATATGGCGTCCTCCCCATGCTCGGTTCCGTACAGTATCGTCCCGAGGCGCTCGCTCATGCCGTAACGCGTCACCATAGCGTTGGCAAGTTTGGTTGCCTGTTGAATGTCGTTGGATGCGCCCGTAGAGATATCATCCATGACCAGCTGCTCCGCCACACGACCGCCCATGCAGACGACAATGCGGTCCAGCATCTCCCCACGGGAACTGCCAAGGCGGTCCTCCTCCGGGACCTGGATCGTCACGCCACCCGTATATCCCGCCGGAAGAATCGAGATCTGCTTGACAGGGTCGGCGTGCGGCGCATAGTAGGCCGCCAGCGCATGACCTGCCTCGTGATAGGCAACCAGGCGGTTGTCGTGTTCATTCCGCATCGCGTTCTTCTTTCGCGGACCGAGAAGGATCTTCATATAGGCATCTTCGATATCGTTCATCCCGATCAGATCCTTCTTCCGGCGCGCCGCCAGCAAGGCCGCTTCATTCAGAAGATTGGCAAGATCCGCGCCCGTGAATCCGATCGTCAGCTGCGCCACGCGCTTGAAACTGACCGTATCCTCAAACGGCTTCCCTCTGGCATGCACCTTCAGGATGTCCTCACGCCCCTTGATGTCCGGATAACCTACCGTGATCTGACGGTCAAAGCGGCCCGGACGCAGCAACGCCGGGTCCAGAACATCCGGACGGTTGGTCGCCGCGATTACGATCAGACCTTGATGCGTACCGAAACCGTCCATCTCTACCAGAAGCTGGTTCAGTGTCTGCTCCCGCTCATCGTTGCCTCCGCCAAGACCGGCTCCTCTGTGACGGCCTACTGCGTCGATTTCATCAATGAATACAATACTTGCCGGCGATTTCCGCGCCGTATCGAACAGGTCCCGCACGCGCGAGGCGCCGACACCTACATACATCTCCACAAAATCTGAGCCCGAGATCGAATAGAACGGAACATTGGCTTCACCGGCCACCGCTTTTGCCAGCAGCGTTTTTCCGGTTCCGGGAGGGCCCACCAGCAATACACCCCGCGGAATACGGGCACCCAGCTTCGTGAAATGCTGCGGATCCCGCAAAAACTCCACAACCTCCTGCAATTCTTCCTTTTCCTCGTCCGCGCCCGCCACGTCCGAAAAATGCACCGTGTTGTTCGGGTCTCCTCCACCTATACGCGGCTTTGCACGGGCAAAGGAGCCCATCCGACCGCCCATTCCGCCTTCTGCCGAAAAACGCCGGTACATCACCACCAGAAGGATAATGCCGATCAGCAGGATCAGATACGGCAGATAGGTCAGCAACCACGGCGTCTCGCCCGGCGCTTCAAAGTCGTAGCTCTTCAGGTTGCTCGTCGGATCGTTCTCGCTCCGCTCCGCCACCTGTTGCAGATAATCGTACTGCCCGGTAATACTCAGCTGATAACGGTACCGGACTTCCTTTCCGTTTGCATCCAACACCGTAAATTCCAGAAGACTGGACGGAGATACCGTAAACGACGTCACTTCGTTATTTTCAAATTTTTCCATAACGTCGCTCCACTGGACCGGCTCGCTCCGGTTCGCCGACGATGACCAGAACGACGCCACCATGACAAACACCAGGATCAGCGCTATGAAAAACAGGACACTCTTAAAATTTACTTTCATGCGGTAGATAACCAAACCTTTCCGTGCCTCGGCCCGACAGCGTCAGTTCTTACTCTGATCAACCGCCGCCACATAGGGGAGGTTACGATACTTTTCATCATAATCCAGGCCGTAGCCAAGGACAAATTCATCGGGAATCACTGTCCCGACATAATCGGGAATATACGGAACCTCGCGCCGGCTCGGTTTGTCCAGCAACACACAGGACCGCACGCTTTTTGCTCCTTTATCCAGAAGATACCGGGTCAGAAATGTCAATGTATGCCCGCTGTCTACGATGTCTTCCACAATCAGGATGTCGTATTGGCGGATGTCCTCCCGGAACAGATCCAGGATCACCTGTACCTCGCCTGTCGAGCTCCGGACACCGCGACCGTAGGAGGATACCTTCATGAAGTCAATTTCACACACGGTCTTCATCTTCTTCATCAGGTCGCTCATAAACAGAATCGAGCCTTTCAGGATCCCCAGAAGAATCATACGCGGATGATCGGCATAGTCCCGATCGATTTCCGCCGCCAGTCGGCTTGTGATCGCAGACAACTCTTCGGCGCTGACCAGGATATGGAGACGGTCTGTCATCGGTGTCATACTGTCATTCCCCTTCCCGCATCACATAGTATATATACAATTGTCTTTGGCTTGTGGAAGGCGTGGCGCCGTCCCGCACGCCAAAACCCGGTACACACAGGATTCCCGTTTCGTCGCAGATCACCGGAAGAACTGCACGCACGCCGTGCGGGGTATGGGCATCCGTCATCATACGGCGCACACGACGGGTCATTCCACCGCGGCGGTAAGCGTCTCCTGCACGGCGACTGCGTGCAATCAACCTACCCTTAATTTTAGCAGAATCCGCTCTTTCTTGTATAGATAAATTGTAAATATTTGAAGTGCACGCCTCAAATTCCGGAAGCGCATGCTCCGACAGGATCACGCTTCCCCGCCCCGGTCCCAGCCGATTGCTGCCGGGGTGCAATTCGATCGTATACTCCGACGGGTTCTCCGGCCTTTCCGCATAGAATCCGATGCAATCGTTCCGCAGGCAGGCGATATACCCGCCCGGGAAACAGAACTCCCCGGGGCGCCGGCCGGGCAATGCACGCAGAAGTGCGTCATAGTGCACCGTCTCCGGCATGATCTGCCCGCCTGCATTCCGGTAGAGTTTTTCCAGTACACGGCGCGCAACCGCCTCCGGCAACGCCGCCAGCGCCGACCGCGCAAGCGTACCCGTTCCAGCACCCGGAACCGGATCCGCCCGGAAATGTGTTTTGAAAAACACAGACGCCTGCTCTTCCGCAGCCGACTCCTCCGCGCGCAGGTGCAAGGCCAGTCGCGTAGCCGCCGCCTCCGGATTCTGCTGCAACCGATCAAGCCGGGGCAGAATTTCCGAGCGCAGATAGTTCCGTGCTGCCGCCTCCGGATCCAGATTGCTTGAATCCGTCACATACGAAAGGCCCGCCTCTCTCAGCGCGGCAAGAATTTCCCGTCTCGCCAGACGAAGAAGCGGACGCACATACCCCTCCCGCACCGGTGGGATGCCGCACATTCCACGCAGCCCGCTGCCGCGCAAAAGGCGGAACAGCAATGTTTCAAGATTGTCGGTCGCATTATGGCCAGTCGCAACACACGCATAGCCCGATTGTGGCAAAAGCAGTTCGGAAAAGCAGGTGTAGCGCAGTCGACGCGCCGCCTCCTCCATGCTCAGACCATGTCCTGCTTCACTTCCGCGATACGCGGGTACATCCACATGGAAAACCTGCAACGGAATCTCCCATTCCGCGCATAAACGTCGGCAGAACTCCTCATCCCGGTCGGCCTCCACGCCCCGCAGTCCGTGATGCACGTGTACGGCTCCCAACCGGATTTTCTGCATCGTCGCATACCATTTCAGAAAAGAAAGCAGAAGCACCGAATCCGGCCCCCCCGACAGCGCCACCGCCACTCCACCGGCAAACAGCGGCGCCATATGCTCCTCCTCCACCGTCCTCCGGAACACGCGCAGCGCATGCGCGTAATCTGATCTGTCCCTGGGATCTTCTCTCGCCACTTTGCTCCCGTCCGTCATACTTCTCCGCTCCCGGAATCCAGGGTGCGGAATTTGGTATACCGGCCGATCCACCCCATCTTGACCGTATCCGTCGAACCGTGTCGGTTCTTTGCCACGATCACCTCTGCTGTGTTCGCTTCACTTCCCGCGCTTCCTCCCTCCTGGTCCTTATAGTATTCGTCGCGGTACAGAAACATGACCACATCCGCATCCTGCTCTATGGCTCCCGAATCCCGCAGATCCGAAAGCATCGGCTTTTTACTGGTGCGTGACTCGGGGCCGCGCGATAGCTGGGCGCAGCAGATCACCGGCACCCCAAGATCCTTCGCCATGATTTTCAGATTCCGCGATATGTCCGCTACTTCCTGGACGCGGTTATCGATGTTCCGCCCGCTCTGCATCAGCTGCAGATAGTCCACTACGACAAGTCCGAGATTCTTTACACGCCGAAGCTTCGCTTTCATCGCCGTCGGTGTCAGTCCTGTGGAGTCGTCAATCAGGATCTCGCAGCCCGACAGCTGCGCTGCCGCGTCTGCAAGGCGCGGCCAATCCTCGGCCTTCAGCTCCCCGCTCCGAAGGCTATAACTGTCCACCATCGCCTCGCTCGACAGCATCCGGTTCACCAGCTGCTCCCCAGACATTTCCAGCGAAAAAATACACACCGACCGGCGGGTCTGCTGTGCCACATTGGTCGCAATGTTCATGGCAAAGCTCGTCTTTCCCATGCCGGGACGCGCTCCTACCAGAATCAGGTCCCCTTTGCCCATCTCCACCAACACCCGGTCAAGACCCGAAAAACCGGTTGCGGTGCGATCCGGATGTTCCGGGTTCCCCGCCAGATTTTCCAGGTCGATATATACATTCGCCATGATGTCACGGATGTGACGGAATTCCCGCATTTCCCGGTTCTGCGCCAGCGAAAAAATTCTCTGCTCTGCAGCATCTACCAGCTGCGATGCATCTCCCTGCTCGCCGTACGCTTCTTCGCTGATTTCCTCACATGCACCGATCAGGCGGCGAAGAAGACTTTTGTCCCGCACGATTGCCGCATAATCCCGTACATTCGATGCTGTCGGTACCGTCTGCGCGATCTCACGGATGTATCGGATGCCGTCCTGCTCCGTATAGGTTCCGTTCTGCACCAGACGGTTTACCAGCGTCACCGGATCGATCTCCTTGCTGGACAGAAACATATCCGTCATGGCCAGATAGATCTGCTGGTGCTCCTCCACATAAAAGTCTTCTGCCGTCAGCATTCCCGCCACCGATGTCAGGCAGGAAGGCTTGATCAGAATTGAGCCCAGCACCGACTGCTCCGCTTCTATCGATACCGGCATTTTCTTGAACAGTTCGTTATTCATATCCTATGGCTGTGCGCCGTGCGCGAACCGCGCACGGCGCCCTTCCTATTCCTCTCTTTCAGATGCGTGCTTCCGGCCCCATCGGCCGTGGCACACACGGCGGTTCACGCCTCCACTTCTACCGTAAAACCGACCGACACCTCGGGATGCAGACGCAATGTCGCATGATAGGTTCCGTGGTTCTTGATGGTCTCCATTTCAAGCTTCCGGCGGTCCACCGCGATCCCCGTCAGACGTTCGAGCTCCGCCGCCACATCCTTGGATGTCACGGCTCCGTACAGGCGACCGTCTCCACTCCCCTGGCTGTGTATCACAAGACGCAGATCCTTCAGCTTTCCGGCGCTCTCCTGCGCGGCCTTCAATTCCTCCGCCTGACGGTACCGCGCCGACTCCGTACGGTTTTTCAGCTCATTCAGCGCCTGCGCGCCTGCCTCCACCGCCAGCTTCTGCGGGAACAGGTAATTGCGCGCGTACCCATCCGGTACGTCCAGAACCTGATCTTTTTTCCCTTTTCCCTTTACGTCCTTGGTCAGTATGACTTTCATAGCTACTCCTTTCAGGGCGGCTCCCAGACCGCTTCTGTTCTGTGATGCTTCTGCTTTTCCATAAAAACCGCAGCTCATCCCGCGTGACCACGGCAACAGAGAATCGCCGCAGCAATCCCCATACCGAGGCCTTGCGGCGGAATCTGTTCCACGGGGGGCCGTTACCGGTTGTCCAGATACTGATCGATCGAGCTGCGCAGGGTGCTGATGACACTCTGGATCGATTCTCCTTCTACCTGAGCGCCGGCTACGTCAAAGTGCCCGCCGCCGTGCAGGCGTTCCAGAATCAGCTGCACATTGATGCTTCCGTCCGAGCGGGCCGAGATGTGTACGCGCTTCCCGATCGCCACCAGGGCGAAGGAGGCAGATACCCCCCGTACCGTCAACAGCTTATCCGCCGCTTTTGCTGCGATCACGCGATAGGAATTGTCGGTCTCCCCATCCACATACGTAATCGCTACCTGCTCCCGGTAAATAATCACATTCGCATGAAACAGGGCTTCCTTTGTCAGGTCATGCACATCCGTCCGGAACAAATCGCTGCTCTCCCCCGGCACCGCGCCCTCTCCACGCAGGTATTGCGCTGCTCCGAACGTGCGCGTACCCGTATTCCGGGTGAACTGTTTGGTATCCAGCAATATTCCTGCCAGCATCAGCTCCGCTTCTTCCTTCAGCAGGCTCTTCGAGGTCATGTGCTGTTCGAGAATTTCCGCCACCAGCTCCGAGGCAGACGAGGCGGATGGCTCAATATATGTCACCGCCGGTTCAATACTGAATTCGGTGGTTTTCCGGTGATGGTCCACGACGGCAAGCGTACGCACATTCGGTATCAGATCCGGGCATTCCGTATGCTCAAAATTGCTCACGTCCACTACGATCAGAAGCGTGTCCGGTCGCACAAGATCCATGCCTTCCGCTGTGTCCACAAAAATATCGTCATAGATATCCACACCGCTGATCTTCTCAAAGCAGGGGGCAAGATTCGCATCACGCCGGTTGATCACAATGTGCGGATGTACCCCGCAGAACATCGCCAGCCGCGCCATCCCGACCGCTGCCCCAAAGGAATCGAAGTCCCCGTACCGGTGTCCCATGATCAGCACGCTTTCGGTCCGCGCCATCAGCGAGCTCAGTTCATTGGCCACCACACGGCTGCGCACATTTGCACGCTTCTGCACCGCCTTGGTCTTTCCGCCGAAAAAGTTGTCTCCGCTTTCCGAACGAACCACCGCCTGATCCCCGCCACGCTGCAATGCCATATCCAACGCCGCCTGCGCCGCGCCTTCCTTTTCTGCCAGCGTTGCTCCTACGCAGGATACTCCGATCGAGATCGTGATCGGCATTCCGTCCCCTACACGCACTGTACGCACAGTATCCAGAACATCAAAACGTCGACTGATACAGCCGCGCAAATGCTCCATATCGAAAAATGCAATATATTTATCCTTCTCGTAGGTTTTGACTATGCCGCCCATCCCGCGGACCCAGTTCTTGATGACCTCTTCCGCTGCCGCTGCCGACGTCGAGTAACTGTCCTGCAAATATTGCAGGAGTTCATCGATGTTGTCGATGACAATATACGCCACGACGCTCTCTTCATCTGCATGCAGGGCACGCAACTGCTCATATTCGGTGCAGTCGGTAAAAATCACAAACCAACGCGACCGATTGCCTTCGTTCACACGGATCCCTTCGTATCGGAACAGGCGGTCTCCTATCGCCGCTATCGGCGTATTCTCATCCTCCGACCCGGGCAGATCCCCTTCACTCAGCGAACAGATATCGTCAATCTGCGCCCCGACCACCAAATCCTTCCGCCCTACCGCATTGACAAGATACCGGTTGCACCACAGGATCCGACCATGCCCGTCACACAGAAAGGCCGGCTGATTCAGACGCGACACCACCTCTTCCAGCGCGCCGTCAAAGGCGCTCTGCATCCGCCGCTCGCCCAGCAGACTGTCGGTCCCCAGACGGAAGGCAGCGTACACGAACAGCACCAGCATATAGAAAAATACACTGAGCATCACCGCATAGATCGGCAGAATTTCGGTTCTCGAAACCAGCAGCCCAAACGCTATGATACATACGCAGGCCAGCACAATACATACCGTCAGATCCAAACGGGTCGCAATGCGTTCCTTGTTCTTTTGCATGGTTGTCCTTCCTACTCAGACTTCCGCCGATGTGGGAGGCGGAATACAGGATTTCAGTGTCCGGAATGCGTACAGGACGGCAAACACAGTCAGAAAATAACTCGGCGCCAGCAAAAGCAGCAGCGCCAGCATCAGAATCGGGAAAACCAGTCCCACGCCGCCGGGGATCATGCGGATATATCCGCGGAACAGACGGGGCAGCAGAAGCAACTGCCCATAGGCAAGTATCGGCGTCATAAGCACATACAGGTTCAGCAGCGACAGATACAGCGGAGAAGAAAAATCGCCCCAGAAAAGCGCCGGAAGCAGCAGAATCATATACACGCCCGCTCCCGCCGGACCTATACGGTAGGGCCAGGTATTCTGCGCAAATGCATAACGGTTGCCGCGTAAATAGGAGACAAACTGCATGCCATAGCTCATGATCAGGGCCAACGCAAACAGGATCGCCAACGCCACACCGGGCACGACAGAAAGCGTCTGCGCCAGCGATGTCCGGATCTCTGCCTCCGTCGGCATCACAAATTCCACGCCCATCTCCTCATACTGCGCCTGCAACGATTCGTACGCCGCCCGGGTCGCCTCCGTCAGGGTGGTCAGAAACTCGTCCAGCATCGAACGCAAATAGGCAAATACATCCCCGCCGTCTGCCGCACCATACAGATACAGAAAAAGCGTAAGGCAAATCAAAAGAAGAAGCACCGCCGTCAGAACAATCAGGCAGGTCATCCGCTCCATGCGGAAGCGAATGGCAAGCGCCAGAACCGCGCCACACAGAAGAAACGCTGCGAGCACCGGCAGTCCCTGCACGCTGCCATGCAGAATGTACCAGACACCGGCGGAAAGAAGCAGCGGGATCGGAATCGATAACAGGCCTCCGTGCAGGATCAGTACCGCCTGCGCTACCGATGCGGCCACCACCGTAATCACTGCAAAAAAGGCGCCGCTCAGGGAAGACGTCGCCGCGCCGTGCAGCAGTGCAAACAGACAGGTAAGCAAAAAGGCATATCCCCCTACCCTGTCCCGGAAAAACAGCGCTTTTTTCATACCCTCTCTTTTCCTCAAATGATAATATAGTAGACTAATTATAGCAGAATTTATGTCCTTTGTAAACACTCCCCTGTGAACTTTCTATATTTTTTGCTTTTTGCACAGGGCGGGCAAAAAGTCCTTGCAATGCGAGCGGGCCGGGTGTAAAATAAAAAAAGAAACGGCCTCCGGACGGATAACACATGCCGCAACACGGCAGGCCGCAGTGAAAATCCGGAGGACTGCAGCGGAAAAAAGGAGGAAACGATGGAAAGGTTGACTGCCGACAGCCCGGTCCGGGCTCTGCCCGGCGTGGGAGATGCGCGCTCCGCCGCCTTTGCCAGGATGGGTGTGCACACCCTGCGCGACCTTGTCTATCATCTGCCGCGGGCCTATGAAAACCGCGGTCGCGTCCGTCTGCTCAAAGACGGGCTCGACGGCACGCCCTCCTCCTTCCTGCTCACGGTCGCCACCGAACCCCGTTCCGCACAGATCCGACGCAGCATGTCGGTTGTGCGCTTCCGTGCATTCGACGACAGCGGCAGCGTGGAAGTCGTATTCTTCAATCAGAATTATGTCTGCGACATCTTCCATGTCGGTTCCTGCTTCCGCTTCTACGGCACACTCCGTGCAAGGCGCGGCACCCCGCAACTGGTATCTCCCGCCTATGAGCCGGTCCTGCCGGACAGGCCTTTGCCTGCCTTCGTTCCGCGCTATCCGCTATCCGAAAATCTGTCCGGCCGCATTGTCGAGAAAACCGTTGCCGCCGCGCTGCGCGCCCTGCTTCCTTCCCTGCAGGATTTCCTCCCGGAAGAAATCCGGCGCCGGCTCGGGTTCCCCACGCTTTCCTATGCCCTGCTGTCCGTACACGCTCCTGCCGACGAACAAAGTCTTTCCCGCGCTCTGCGGCGCCTCGTCTTCGACGAACTCTTCTGCTTCTCGCTCGGCATGGGGCTGTCCCGGAGCCGGCGTGCCGGCAGCTTCTCCTTTCCCTGCCCGCCCTGCGATCCCGCTCCTTTGCTCCAAAAACTTCCCTACCGCCTTACCCGTGCGCAGGAGCGCGTCTTCTCTGAAATCCGCGACGATATGCGCGGCGGAGACCGTCCTCCCATGAGTCGCATTCTGGTCGGCGATGTCGGCAGCGGAAAAACCGTCTGTGCCGCCCTCGCCATCTACTGCGCCGCCATAGCAGGCGGACAAAGTGTTCTTATGGTCCCCACCGAAATCCTCGCACGCCAGCATTTTGCCGACCTTTCCCCGCTGCTCGCCAGCCTCGGCCTGCGCACCGGACTCCTGCTCGGCGCCTGTACAAAAAAAGAAAAAGAACGCATCTGCTCCGAGACCGCCGAAGGAAAACTGGACCTGCTCATCGGCACGCATGCCCTGCTCAACGATAAACTCCACTTCCCACGCCTCTGCCTCATCGTCACCGATGAACAACATCGCTTCGGCGTACGGCAGCGCGCGCTTCTGCGTGAAAAAGAATCTGCCGCACACCTGCTCGTTATGAGCGCCACCCCGATTCCCCGCACACTGGCTCTGACACTGTACGGCGACCTGGATATTTCCCGTCTGGACGAAATGCCGCCCGGCCGCCAGCGCGTGGACACCTATGTCGTCAACGAAAGCTACCGCGAACGCCTCAACCGCTTTATCCGTCGTCAGGTGGAAGAGGGAGGCCAGGTCTATGTGGTCTGCCCCGCCATCGAAGAGGAAGAGGAACGCGGAAATGAACCCGAGGAGAATGGCGAAGAACTGAAGCTGGACCGCCTGGACCTGCTTACCGAACGGGAAGAACGCCCACCGCTGAAAGCCGCCACCGTCTATGCTGCGCAGCTGCAGAAGGAGGTCTTTCCGGATCTGCATGTCGATTTCCTGCACGGAAAAATGAAGAGTGCGGAAAAAGAGGCTGTCATGCAGCGTTTCGTCGAGGGGCACACGGATATTCTCGTCTCTACCACGGTCATTGAGGTCGGAGTCAATGTCCCGCGTGCCTCCCTTATGATCGTGGAAAATGCCGAACGCTTCGGGCTTTCCCAGCTGCATCAGCTCCGCGGCCGCGTCGGGCGCGGCACGCGAAAATCCTACTGCGTGCTGGTCTCGGACGCGCATGGCGAGGCCGCACGCGCACGGCTGGAGGTCATGCGTACCACCTATGACGGATACGCCATTGCCGAGCGCGATCTGGAACAGCGTGGCCCCGGCGATTTCTTCTCCTCCTCCTGTGACAGCGGGCTGCGCCAGAGCGGCGGCATGTCGCTTCACCTGCTCCGCCTGTGCAGCGATACCTCTCTCATGGAATCTGCCGCAAGAGAAGCGCGGGCGTTGCTCGCATCGGATCCCGGTTTGCAGGATCCGCAACACACGCCCCTGCGCTCCGAGGTCGACCGTCTCTTCCGCATCAAGGAAAGCACGCTCTCCTGACCGCTCTGCCGATGCTTATATGACTCTTATCCCAGGAAAGGACCACCCTATGCAGAATCAACCGCTTGCCGACCGGCTTCGCCCCAAAGATTTTTCCGACATGGTAGGGCAATCTCACCTGCTCGGAGAGCACGGCGTTCTCCGCCGTCTTTGCGATGCCGGCCGCCTCACCAATATGATCTTCGCCGGCCCGCCCGGCACCGGAAAAACCACCGCTGCCAATATCATCGCCCAAAAGTCCGGTATGACCCTCTACCGGCTCAATGCCACCACGGCTTCGCTTTCCGATATCCGCAATGTCGCCGCCACGACCGAAAATGTTTTCGGCAATACCGGTGTTCTCCTCTATCTGGACGAAATTCAGTATTTCAACCGGAAGCAGCAGCAATCCCTGCTGGAATACATCGAGGATGGACGCATCACCCTGATTGCCGCGACTACGGAAAACCCTTATATTGCCATTTACAGTGCCCTTCTCTCCCGCTCCTCGGTCTTTGAATTCCGTCCGGTTCCCGCCGCGGAATGTCTGCCTGCACTGCGGCGCGGCCTGAATCTTCTGAACCAGGAAAACCAACGGGAAAAGACCGCCTCCGATGCGACGCTTACCGACATGGCAGCACGCGCCGGCGGCGATGTCCGACGGGCGCTCGGCATCCTCGAAAACGCCTATTACGCCGCCGATGAAATACTGGATGCCGACACCGTCGCCGCCTTCGCCCCACGCATTGCCGGCGCATATGACGGAGCCGGCGATGTCCACTACGATCTGCTCTCCGGATTGCAGAAATCCATCCGCGGCTCGGATCCTGATGCCGCGCTGTTCTATCTGGCGCGGATTCTGGCCGGAGAGGATCTTCTTTCCGCCTGCCGGCGATTGCAGGTGATTGCCAGCGAAGATATAGGACAGGCCTATCCGCTTGCCGCCGTGATCACACGCGCCTGCGTCGAGAGCGCACGCGACCTCGGTCTTCCGGAGGCCGCCATTCCCCTCGCCAATGCCACTGTTCTCCTTGCTGTTTCCCCGAAATCCAATGCTGCCTACCTCGGCTATGCCGCTGCCAAGGCGGATGTAGACGCAGGCCGGGGACTGGAAATGCCAGCCCATCTGCGTTCGCCCCTCTACCGTGGCTATCTCTATCCCCACGATTACGAAAATCATTATGTCCAGCAGGTGTATCTGCCCAAAGATCTGGAGGGGCGTCACTATTTTCACTTCGGCACCAGCAAAACCGAACAGGCCGCGCAGGCCTATTATGCCTTCCTTCATGGGCAGCGCGACAAGCCGATTTGACAAAAAACTGCTTCTGTGTTACAATATCCGTCGTATACCGTCCTCTCCCATGATCGGACGGTACGAAAGGAGCTCTTTCCATGGTGCACCATTTCCTCATCAATCCCGCCGCAGGACGCGGCGATAAAACCGATGCCACCGTGCATCGCATTCTCCGCGTCTGCAACACACGGGGGCTTTCCTATCACATCCATACTACCACAAGACCCAGGGATGCCACCGAATATGTCCGTGCCCTTGCCGACCAGCCGGATTTCCACCGCGTCTATGCGTGCGGCGGCGACGGCACGCTGTGCGAGGTCGTCAATGGGGCGGTCGGTGCAGAAAACATCGAGGTTGCCGTTATCCCCATCGGCACCGGCAACGATTTCGTCCGCAATTTCTCGGAAACCGAAAATTTCCGGAATGTGGATCGGCAGATCAACGGATCCGCCCTGCCACTCGATCTGATCTGCTGCAACGGTCGCTATTGTATCAATATGATCAATATCGGTTTTGACTGCAATGTCGTGAAAAAGGCCGGAGAAATCAAGAGAAGCCCCCTGGTTCCCGACGGTCTGGCCTACGTCTTCGGCGTGGGGATCACCTTCTGTAAGCCCATGGGGCTTCCCATACGCATAGAACTGCCGGACGGGCGCTGTATTCACGAGCATCTGCTGCTGACCGCCATTGCCAACGGACGCTTCTGCGGCGGCGGGTTCCTGTCCAATCCGCATGCCTCCCTCACCGACGGGCGCTTCGATATCTGCGCCATCCGGAAAATGTCCCGTGCACGCTTTCTGCGCATGATCGGATGGTACAAAAAAGGCATCCATCTGGAACAGGAGCGCTGCGCTCCCTATCTTACCTACATACAGACCACATCGGCACTGCTCACATTCGACACACCCGTCAGCATCTGTATCGACGGTGAAATCGAAATGACTGACTCCGTGCGCCTTGAAGCGCATTCTCATGCCGTTCGCTTCTCCGTCCCGGAGGGATCTGCACTCCTCCCGGTCCCCCCACCGCCCGAAAAGGAAATCGAACAACCCCAACGTATTCCCGCCACACTGTAACGTGCGGCACTACGTACACAAGGAGGGCGCTTGTATGGGAATCCTGGAAAACCGTCCCCTTGCGCGCCTTTGTCTCTTCTTTCTCGGTGGCCTTCTCACCGCTTCCCTCACGGACAGCATGGCCGGGCTCCTGCCCGGTCTGTTGGCCGTTCTTTTTCTGTCCGGGATCGGTTTTGCCCGTCTCTTCCGCCGATGTCGCCGGCCTTCTGGCGCCTTCTTCACCACACGGTCATCTCCATCCATGAACACCCGGAACTCGCGCACCATTGTGCTGACCGCTATCGCTCTGCTTGCCGGCCAGTTGTTCGGCGCTTTCCAGGCCGCTTATTTTCACAGCATGGAGGATTTTGCAGGGCAGGAGGTGACCGTCGTTGCCGAAGTCCGTGAGATCCGTTATGAGAGCGACTACGGAGCGGGGCTCCGTGCTGAACTTCTCTCACTGAATGGAATTCCCTGCTCCGGACTGGTGGAATGGGATGCCAATGCGCGGGCGCAGGTCGGCGATTGTCTCACTTTGCGCGCAACGATCCTGCCGATCCGCAGTACACGCTCCCTGTCCGAGGCCATTTGGTTCCAGGCAGACGGAGTCTGTGCAGAGCTTGTAGATGCCGGTGATTTTACGCTGCTTTCCCATAGGGAGCATTGGTCCGACCGCGTACAGGCGTTTCTCTCCGGGCTCCGCGGGAACCTGTCCGCGCGGCTGCGCTCCTCTGTTACCGGGGAGGCGGGCTCCCTCATGAGTGCCATGCTGCTGGGAGAACGTGACCTTCTGTCTCCCGAGACCCGGCGCGATTTCCGCCGTGTCGGTCTTTCGCATATCCTGGCGCTCAGCGGTCTGCATCTGAGCATCCTCATTGGTGCGCTCCATGCCCTCCTGTGCAGAACACGTCTGCGCCGGAGGTCGGTTCTGCTCTCCGAAATCGCACTGCTCCTTTTCTATATGGCGCTGACCGGGTTTCCTCTTTCGGTCGTCCGGGCAGGTATTATGACCATACTTGCCCTCTCCTCCTTCTTCTTCGCACGCGAGGCCGACGGAATCACTTCCCTGCTCTTTGCTGCCGTACTGATCTGCATGGTCTCTCCTTTTGCGGTATACGATTGCGGGCTTTGGCTTTCGGTTACCGCCACATTCGGTATTCTGCTGGCGGCAGAACTCTTTCCGGCCGCTTCCTCCGCTGTGGAAAATCCCGGCATTGTGTCCAGAATTTTCCGGTATCTCCGCCTTGCATCCCGCACAACCCTCAGCGCCTTATGCGCCACGCTTCCGTTGATGGCGCTTCTGTTCGGCGAGCTCTCCCTGCTTTCTCTCCCCGCCAATCTTCTGCTCGGGCCACTCCTCAGCCTCTACCTCCTTCTGGCACTGCCCATGCTTCTGCTCGCCTCGGTTCCTTTCCTCGGTTGGCCCGTGACGATGTTTGGCAATTTTCTGCTCTCCGCTGTACACTATGCAGCTTCTTTCCCCCACGTGTTGCTCCCAATCGGCCGGCCCGGTGTCGCGCTGATTCTTTCGCTCACCGCTCTGTTGCTTCTCTTTCTGCTTTGCACCCGGATGTCCAGGAACAAAATCCTCCGGATCGGTGTTGCCGGGCTCACCGCAGCAGCGCTCTGCCTTTCGGTTTCTGCTGTGCTCGAACGCGCCAGCGATCTTGTCTTTTTCCGCTCCGACGGAAAAAATGACGCCCTTCTTTTCCTTTCGGATGGGCAAAGTCTCCTCTGCGATCTCAGCAATGCGTCTTATGCCGGCGCTTCCCTCAGCTTTTCTCTTTCGGAAGAAGCGGGACTGACCGAAGTCGACAGCTACATGATCACACATTACCACACTGCACATATCTCTACCACAAGAAAGATGCTGGCACGTTATACCGTGCGTGCACTCTGGCTTCCCACGCCGGAGAGCGAAGCGGAAGAGCAGATCTACCGCTCGCTTTGCGCTCTGGCAGAAGAGAACGGCATCTCCTGTCATCGCTATGATCCGTACGCAACCGTGGCGGTTGGGCGGCTTACCCTCACCGTTCACGGAAAGGGGCATCTCTCCTCCTCTACGCATCCGACCGTCGCCCTGACGGCAGACGGCCCGCAAGGACGCCTCACCTATCTTGGAGCGGCCTCGCACGAATCCGACACAAAAGAGACCGCCGCTTCGGCCGTTGCCACCAGCGATTTTCTGATTCTGGGAACACACGGACCCTCTGAGCACACGCCCATTGCTTATCCGCGGTACAGCAAAAATCTTTGCCTTGCAGTGGTGCCGGATGCTGCCGGACGCCTGGATCCCACACTGTACCGTTTCCTTTCGGATGCGGTTCCGATATATGAAGAAACCACCGAAGTTCTTCGTATTACATTGCGCCAAACCGGATTCCGTCTTCCGGTGCATGCCCTTTCCTGTACAGTCCCGCGCATACCGGCATAGCACACTGTACGGCGAACAGCCCAGGGGCGGTGAAACCTCACCGCCCCTGGGCTTCTATATACTCCCCATTTCCTTGCAGAGATAGCATCGATCCCCGGAAAAAAGACGATCCCCGTATTCTCTCCTGCGGGCCGCTCTTTTCTACGGATGCCCGTCACACATTGAACCGGAACAGAATCACATCCCCGTCCTTGACCTCGTAATCCTTTCCTTCCGACCGAAGCAATCCCTTCTCACGGGCCGCGTTCACCGAGCCCTCCCGTACCAGATCGTCATAGGCGACCACCTCCGCGCGGATAAAACCACGCTCAAAATCCGAATGGATCTTCCCGGCCGCCTGCGGCGCCAGTGTCCCCCGACGGATGGTCCACGCGCGGACCTCCTTCGGTCCTGCCGTCAGATAACTGATCAATCCCAGCAGCTCGTATCCGGCGCGGATCAGCTTATCCAGTCCGCTCTCCTCAATACCCAGCTCGGCCAGAAATTCCCGCTTTTCCTGCTCTTCCATATCCGAAAGCTCTGCCTCTACCTGTGCACAGACCGCAATAATACCCGCATGCTCTTCCGCTGCATGCGCCGCAAGGCGCGCGTATCCTTCGTTCCCCGAAAGACCGCCCGCAATATCTCCCTCATCTACATTTGCCACATAGATCACCGGCTTCAGCGTCAGAAGCCGCGTCTCCGCAATTTTCGCCTCTTCTTCCTCACTCAGCCCCAATGTACGCGCGCTCCTGCCTGCTTCCAGACACGCATACACCCGTTCCAGCACGCCGAGCTCCGCCGTCAGCGTTTTGTCGTTTCTCTCGTTTTTCCGAACACGCTCCAGACGGCGCTCCACAATTTCCAGATCTGACAAAATCAATTCGAGCTGGATGGTCTCCGCATCCCGCAGTGGGTCCACCTTCCCATCCACATGAATGATGTCATCGTTCTCAAAGCAACGCACCACATGCACGATTGCATCCACTTCCCGGATATTCGACAGAAATTTGTTGCCCAGCCCTTCTCCTTTGGATGCGCCCTTCACAAGACCCGCAATGTCCACAAACTCAATGGTCGCCGGCGTCACCTTCTCCGGATGATACATCTCGGATAGCACCGTCAGACGCCTGTCCGGCACACTCACAATCCCGATGTTCGGATCGATCGTACAAAACGGATAATTCGCAGAGGCGGCTCCCGCGTTCGTCAATGCATTGAACAGCGTACTCTTTCCTACATTCGGCAATCCTACTATTCCCAGTTTCATCTGTCTCTCCCCATCCGGTTTCCCCAGCGGCAACGCGCATCCCGCCGCTGTGCTTTCTCATTTTTTCTGCGCTTATTCATTATAGTACATTTCACTCTGAATAGCAAGTCCTTCCCTGCCTTTCCATGATGCTTTTGTGTCGGATTCGTGATTTTTTCAGTTTGTCGTTCCCGTTCATAATTTATTCAACATTTCAGGCAAAGATTTGATATAATGATTAAAAATAATCCATTGGGGCGCGCTGCGCCGGAAAGGACGGTTGTATGGATACCAAGCTGCTCATTATTGACGACGACCCCAATATTTGCGAAATGCTGCGCCTTTATCTTGAGAACGAAGGATATAAGGTCAAAACCGCCAATGATGGCAATGAAGGTCTGAGTTATTTCAAAATATATGAACCCGATCTCGTTCTGCTGGATATCATGATGCCCAAAAAAGACGGTTGGCAGGTCTGTCGGGAAATCCGGGAAATTTCCCCGAAGCCCGTGATCATGATCACTGCCAAAGGCGAGGTTTTCGACAAGGTGCTCGGCCTCGAACTCGGCGCTGACGATTTCATCGTCAAGCCCTTCGACATGAAAGAGCTCTTCGCACGCATCAAGGCGGTCCTTCGCCGGTACAATTCCAGTAGCAGTTCTGCCGACAACGAAGTCATCAAGTTCGATAATATGGAAATCAGCCTTCAGAAATATGAGCTCAAACTGCGTGGCAAGCCCATCGATGTTCCCCCAAAAGAGCTCGAACTGCTCTATTTCCTTGCCTCCAACTGCAACCGCGTCTTTACCAGAAATCAGCTTCTGGACAAGGTCTGGGGCTTTGATTATCTCGGAGACTCCCGCACCGTCGATGTACACGTCAAGCGCCTGCGCGAAAAGCTCGAAGGCGTCTCGGACAAATGGATGCTCAAAACGGTCTGGGGCGTCGGATACAAGTTTGAGGTCACCCAATAATCCGGTCGGATTTCCTATCCATCCGGTCGTTCACCGCCTGCCCGGTTTTCTACGGCAGGATATTCCCGAAAAAGCCGCCTTCCGGCGGCTTTTTTCTGTCGGCATGTCCCCTTTTGGCGGAGCAGCAGACCGCATATTCCGTTTTCCCGAAGACGGCAAAGCACAACAGCAAGGGCAGGAATCCACCGGATTCCTGCCCTTGCCTTTTCTGCACGCTTTCGCGCACAGCCCCATTCCTGTCAGTGATCTTCTTTGTTGTACTTGTAGCCGTAAGTGACATTTGCGTAGTTCAGCGCCGTATTCGTATCGTCGATGTTGTTTGTCAATTCGGTCCACTGGTTACGCGTGCCCGTAAAGTAAACATCCATCAGTGCTGTACAGTTCTGGAAGGCATTTTCTCCGATGCTCTGCACGCCAAGACCCAGAATCAACACTGCCAGCTTGCTACACCGTCCGAAGCACTGCTCCGGAATGTCCGCCACCGTGCCAGGAACGTAGATTTCGGTCAGCGATGTGCAACTGTAGAAGGCGCGCCGGTTCAGCGTAGTCAATCCGCTCGACATATTCACATAGGTGAGATTGTAGCAGGTATCAAACGCACTCACGCCGATATAAGTCAGCGTATCCGGCATACGCACCTCGTGCACTTCCGTCGAACGGAATGCCTCATCCACAATCCCCGTTGTCCCTTCACGCAGTGTAACATCGTATACATTTTCCATCGGCGTCTCGCCTGCCTCTTCCGCCGCTGCGATCTCCGCCACCAACTCATCGTAGGTGAGCGTGTGCGGAACAAAGGTATACACCAGATTGCCCGCATAAACGACACCCGGTGTCTTTCTCGCTTCGGTATACCAGGCCGTTCCGTTCAGGGCTCCGCCCGCGATATAGGTAACGCTGTCCGGTATGCCGATCTCCAGCAGATTGGTACAGCCCGAAAACGCGTTTTCACGGATCGAGGTGCAACTGTCCAGCAGTGTCAGCTCTGTCAGCGTCTTAGGAACGTACGAACCCGCCAAGGTCGTGGACGGGGCGCCAAAGATATATCCGAGGAAGGGATTCGATTCATCCTCCGCCGCGCTTCCTCCCAGGAAAGGAAGCGTCATGCTGTTCACCTGACAGTTGCGGAAGGCGCTCGCACCGATGTTGGTTACCGTCGCAGGCACTACCACTTCCGTGATGCTGCAATCCTCAAAGGCGCCCGAGGCAATGCCCGTCGTACCCTCCGATATGGTAACCGTACCGGAGCCCGAACTGCCCTTGAACCGATAAAGAACCGATCCGGTGTATACGATACCGTCCGGCTGCCCTGTATACCAGGCTGTGTCTGCAAATGCCTGATATCCTACTGCATTCAGTGAATCCGGGAAGTTGATGGTTGCCATGGATGTCGCGCCCGCAAATGCATAGTCGCCGATGCTCTCTATGGTATCCGGAAGCGTTATGCCCGTAATCCCGTCACAGTTGCGGAACTGCTCCGCTTCGATCGCATGGATGTTCAGCAGCACAAGGTTGCCTGTAATCGCACCGGGCACTGCTATCAGGTCATCGCCCGCGGCATTGTATACCAGACCGCTGTCGTTCCTATACGAAGCATTCCCGGCGGCTACGGTGATGCTTTCCAATTGGAGGCATCCGCTGAAAGCCGTTTTGGCTATGGAATTCACACTGTCACCGATCACTACCGATGTCAGATCCTCGCATCCGTAGAACGCGCGGTCCCCTATTCCTACCGTACAGCCGTCGCGCAACGTCACGCTGTGCAGTGTCTGCGGCACATAGTCCGCATTCTCTTCTGCCGACGATGCGCCGAAAATGTAACCGAAGAAGTTGCTGCTCGATCCCGCATCTGCACTGCTGCCGATGAAGGACAACTCCAGCGTGCTCAGCTGGCTGTCACGGAAAGCACCCTGACCTATGTTCGTCACACCTTCCGGTATGGTGATCGAGGTGATCCCATGTCCTTCAAACGCGCCGCCTGCAATCGCCACCGTGTCCGCCCGCAGCGTAATATCCGTATCCGTCATCTCGCCCTTGTAGGTGTACAGGACTCGCCCCACATATACAAGGCCGTCCGGTTGCTCGTTATAGAAAGTCGTATTGGTGAAGGCATCCCGCCCGATCGATACAATTGAATCCGGAAGCACAATGGACGAAAGACTCGTACAGTTGTTGAAGGCGCCCTGGCCGATCGCCGTACAGCCGTCCGCAATTTTCACCATGTTCAGCGTTTCCGGTACAAAATCTCCGTTCTGGGCATAATCCGTCGCACCGAACAGATATCCAAGATACCCGTTGGATCCGTTCATGGATGCTCCTACGAACGGAAGTAACAGTTCCTCTATCGGGCAGCCGGCATATGCACCGATTCCCATGGCGGTCACCGTACCCGGAACCTCGGACACCGTCAGCCCGCAATGGGCAAACGCATAATTCCCGATGCTATCCAGCCCCGCTCCGAATTGCACCACCGTCAGATTCTCACAGGAATCAAAGGCAAAAGCGCCTATGGATGTACAGGCATCGCTCAGCACGACCGTTGTCAGGCTCTCCGGAACATACAGCCGGTTCTCCGAGAAGGATACCGCACCGAACAGGTGGCCGATATAGGTCTGACTGCCCGCAGATCCGCCTACAAACGGCAGGGTGATTTTTGTCAGCGCATCACACCCCGAAAAAGCCCCAAGACCGATGCTGCGTACCGTATCCGGAATCACGATTTCGGTCACCTGCTTGCAACCTGCAAAGGCGCCCTCCGCTATTTCCGTTACTGTATATACGGTTCCCCCGACTTCCATTTCGCTCGGGATCGTCAGTACACCGCTGTATGTACCTGTATGTCCGGTGATCACGCACTCGTCGCTGCCGGGGAGCCGCTCCGCCGTCATGGCACCGGGACCCGGAGTTTCGGTTTCATCGTCATCCGGCTGCTGCCCACTTCCCCCGCTTCCTGTCGTTGTCGTGATCGGCGGCTGTGTACCCGTCTGCCCCGGTCCCGTCGTTCCTGTCGGGGGCGGCGTCTCTCCTCCACCGCAGGCATACATGGTCATCGCGATTACCAGTACCAATATGGCAATCAGCACGATTTTGCTGAACTTCATAGTTTCCTCCTTACACGTGCAGGAACTCCCGCGCCTCCGGCGCGTAAATGTACACACTATATTTTACAACACACTCCCTTCTTTGTCAAGAGACATTTGGGCAGGATGCCCTCCGAATTTGTAAACACTTTCACACGCCGCCCCGGTCACACGCAACACAAAAAAAGCGGGACACTTTACGCTCCCGCTTTTTCCCTTTTATACCATCTCTTTTTTATGTTTGCTCACCAGCGCATGAATCCGCTTGGACTGATCCAACAGACCGCTGATCGTCTGATCGTGGTTCAGCGTATCGATGATATACGCCACATATTTGCACATGTTCACGCTCGCATACCATGGCCGGGCCAAAAGCTCCGGCATCTGATAAATCAGGTTTGTCGTGAAAATCCGCGTAAACAAACCGTTTTCATATGCCTCATCCATTTTGGAAAGGCCGTTGCAGAAAAGGCCGAAGGTCGAAAATACGAAGATCCGCGCTGCGCCTTTCTCTTTCAACTGCAATGCCACATCGATCACAGATTCTCCCGACGAAATCATGTCATCCACAATGATGACATCCTTCCCCTTCAGATCCCGTCCCAGATATTCATGTGCTTCTATCGGATTCTTTCCGTTCACAATCACCGAGTAGTTCCGGCGCTTGTAGAACATGCCCAGCTCAATACCCAGCATAGATGAGTAGTACATGCACTTCCCCATCCCGCCTTCGTCCGGCGAGATGATCATGATTTTCTCCGGATCAAAATCCACATCCGGATATTCCCGCAGCAGAGCCTTGATCATCTGATAACTCGACCGTACATTGTCAAAGCCGGACAGCGGAACCGCATTCTGCACCCGCGGATCGTGCGCGTCGAATGTGATAATGTTCGATACGCCCATCGCTACCAACTCCTGCAATGCCACGGCGCAGTCCAGAGATTCCCGCCCCGAACGCTTATGCTGCCGCCCTTCGTACAGCATCGGCATCACCACCGAGATCCGACGCGCCTTTCCCTCCGCTGCCTGGATGATCCGTTTCAGATCCTGATAATGATCGTCCGGACTCATCGGCACTTCCTTCCCATACATCGTATAGGTGACTCCGTGATTGAACACATCCGAAATGATGTACAGGTCGTTGCCGCGCACCGACTGATGAATCATCCCCTTTGCTTCCCCGCTTCCGAAGCGCGGGCACTCCGCATGCAATACATAGCTTGCGTCTCCGTCATGCCGTCTCCAATCGCACAGGTAGGAATTCACCTCATCCACAAAGCCTTCGCAGCCCTTCATGCCGATGATACTCAATTCTCCGAACAATGATTCTTTCATATCGTCGCTCTCCTTCCGCCCGGTTCCTTCTTCCCCAGGCGTTTCTTACGGCCACGCAGGCCCTTCCGCATATCATACAAATTATACCACCCGTATCCATGCAAAGTCAAGCGCACTTCTCATAAACCGTCAGAAAATTGCAAAAATCGGCGACTATCACAAATTGTATTCTTTCTCATATTATGTAATGAGCGTTTTGGACGAAAGGAGTTTTTTATGCAAAACAGCCAAATTCCTGAGGGAAACTACGGCAGCCTCGTCGTTTCCGTGCGCACCGCCGGCAACGCGCTCCCTGTGGAAGGCGCCACCGTCACCGTCAGCAATGCCACTCCCGACGAACCCGCCTTCTTACGTACCATGCAGACCGATATCAGCGGTCTTACTCCGCTTCTTCCGCTGTCCGCCATGCCGAAAAGTGACTCACTCGTGCCTGGTATCGGTCATCCTTTTACCGTCTATAATATCCGCGTCGTCAAAGACGGTTACTACGTTCACGAAAATCGCAATGTTCCCATTTTCGCCGGTATTACCTCCCTTCAGCCCGTAGAACTCATACCTCTTGCTCCCTATAACGCAGAAACCACACGCCCGGAGGGAAATCTCTACTTCTCCTCCGAACAGTCCCTTGACACGGAGGAAAACTGATGCCCGAACTTCTTCCTTACATACCCGAAACCGTTACCGTGCACCTGGGTGCACCTGACCAGTCCGCTCAGAATGTAACCGTTTCCTTTCCCGACTATATCAAAAACGTCGCCTCCAGCGAAATTTATCCCACCTGGCCCGAAAGCGCCATCCGTGCCAATATCTATGCGCAGCTTTCCTTCGCGCTCAACCGCATCTATACCGAGTACTACCGCAGTCGCGGGTATCCCTTTGACATTACCTCCTCCACCTCCTACGATCAGGCATTTTTTAACGGGCGCGACATCTTTGACAACATCTCCCGCATCGTCAATGAAATTTTTAACAGCTATCTTGTCCGGCAGGGATTTGTTGAGCCGCTTTTTGCACAATACTGTGACGGATACCGCACGACCTGCGACGGTCTGTCCCAATGGGGAACTGTCGAGCTCGCCAACCAGGGCTACACCCCCTACGAGATCCTCACCTACTATTATGGCGACAACATCGATATCGTACGCACCGACAATGTCCGCAGCATCACCTCCAGTGTGCCCGCCGTCCCGCTACGGCTCGGCAGCTCCGGCAACGAGGTCCTGCAGATCCAGCGCCGGCTGAACCGTATCTCCACCAACTTCCCCGCCATTCCCAAAATCTATCCTACCAACGGTTTGTTCGGAAACAGCACCGAGGAGGCGGTCCGCGCCTTCCAGAAAATCTTCGGCCTCACACAGGACGGAATCGTCGGACAGGCGACCTGGTACCGTATTCAGTATATTTTCAACAGCGTCAAAAAGCTCAGCGACCTCCGTTCCGAAGGTCTTACTCTGCCCGACATTTCCCTCCAATTCCCCACCATTCTCTCGCGCGGCATGACCGGCGACGAGGTTCGTATCCTGCAATATTACCTCCGCTACGTGGCACAGTATATCTCCACCTTGCCGCCCCTCAACGTAGACGGGATCTTCGGCCCCGCCACCGAAGAAGCCGTCCGTGCCTTCCAGCGCACCTACGGCCTCACCGAAGACGGAATCGTCGGGCTCGTCACATGGAATAAGCTCTACAATGTCTACCTCGGCCTGGTCAGTGACGTTCCTTACAGCGAGGTGGAAAACAATCTCGCACTTCCCTATCCCGGCATTCCGCTCGAACTCGGCGATGCAGGCGATCAGGTCCGTGCTCTGCAAACCTACCTGAACTATATCGCACGCTATGAACCCTCCATCCCTTCCCTTACACCCGACGGCATTTTCGGTGAGGCCACCCAGAATGCTGTGATCGCTTTTAAAAAGCAATTCGGATTGGAAGACCAAAGCGGAGTCGTCGGTCCCACCGCCTGGGCTCGTATTGCAGAAGTATATGATACGCTCTACCTTTCCCACCTGGCCGATGAAAGCCAGTACCCGGGATATGTTGTCGAATAACGGAGGCCGCTTATGTACGATATCACCGATCCGCGCAATGCCATTCGCGTTGTGCAGAGCTTTCTTCTTGAGATTTCCTATTCCACAGACGGGTTTCCCCATATCGCCATTGACGGCATCTACGGCCCTGAAACACAAAACGCCGTGCGCATCTTTCAAAGCAGAAACCGGCTCCCGGTTACCGGACGCGTCGGGTTTGAAGACTGGAATGCCTTGTACGACCGTGCCAATCTGGGAAAGCAAGCACGTACGCAGGATCCGGTTCTTCTTCCGCCATCCCTGCTCCCCCTTACGCCGCGCTCCAGCGGGACCCCCGTTTACCTGCTCCAGTCCCTGCTCCTTTCCCTCTCCCCCCTGTATTCCGATCTTTCCCGTGTCCGCCAGAACGGGCGCTACGATCCCGATACACAATCCGCGGTTCGTGCCTATCAGGAACAACGACGTCTGCCGCCCTCCGGTATTGTGGATCTCCGTACCTGGCAGGCCATCGCCCATGATTATCGTCATACCGGCGCCTACTCCCCTGCATGACCAACGCCATCACGCAAGACGCTGAAAACGGAGGATACACCATGAAGCATTTTACCGAAAAAGCCGAACGCATTCTGCAGGCTGCGCTGGAGACGGCACGCGCGCTCGGTCATACCTATGTGGGAAGCGAACACCTGCTCCTTTCGATCGCTGAGGAACGCGACTGCGCCGCAGCACGCCTGCTCGACAGTCACGGCCTGGAGCCCCTGCGCCTGCGTGAAATCGTGGAAGATACTTTTGGTACCGGGAATCGATCTCAGGTGGGATCGTCCGATATGACGCCAAGACTCTGCCACGCGATCGAGGTCGCCGCAGAAAGCGCCGAGCGTGGCGGTGCTCCTTTCATCGGCAGCGAGCATCTGCTCTATGCGTTGCTCGCAGAAGACGGGGCCGTTGCAGGAAAATTGCTCTCCGCCCTCGGCATCAGCTGCACCGATCTCCAAAGCGATCTGTC
Organism: uncultured Clostridia bacterium; assembly: GCA_944384545.1. Classification (GTDB taxonomy): domain Bacteria; phylum Bacillota; class Clostridia; order Oscillospirales; family CAG-272; genus UBA1740. The sequence goes on from CALWTT010000016.1 coordinate 46,890, forward strand.
CGCACTCCTTCTGCTCGGAAAAAGCACGGAAACAAAATCTCCATCGAAAAAGTCCGGCAGCCCACTCGCCTCCTTACCTGCACTTTCCCAGTACGGGCGCGATCTTGTCGCGCTCGCACGGGAAGGGCGTATTGACCCGGTCATCGGACGGGAACGCGAAAGCCAAAGACTCATGCAGGTCCTTTGCCGCCGTCAGAAAAACAACCCCTGTCTGCTCGGCGAACCCGGCGTAGGAAAAACCGCCGTCGTGGAAGGTCTCGCCCTCCGTATCGCCGAAGGGGATGTCCCCTCCCCACTGCGCGATAAAATTCCGGTCGCCCTTGACCTGGGCGCCATGATTGCCGGCGCCAAATACCGGGGGGAATTTGAGGAGCGGCTGAAAAAACTCATGGCTGAGACCGTTGCCCATCCCGAAATTATCCTTTTTATCGACGAAGTACACACCATTGTAGGTGCCGGCGCCGCAGAAGGCGCCGTCGATGCCGCCAACATTATGAAACCAGCACTTTCCCGCGGTGAAATTCAGGTCATCGGCGCCACGACCCTTACCGAGTATCGCCGGCATATCGAAAAGGATGCGGCGCTCGAACGACGCTTTCAGCCCATCGAAGTGACAGAGCCGAGTGAAGAAGAAGCACTCGATATTCTGCGCGGTCTGTGCGAGCGGTATGAAAGGCATCACGGTCTGCAGATCCGCGAAGATGCCCTTCAGGCTGCCGTCCGCCTTTCCGCACGCTATCTGCCCGACCGTTTCCTCCCGGACAAGGCCATCGATCTCCTCGACGAATCCGCCGCACGTCTTCATATCGCCGCAGAAACCATGCCCGATGAGCTGAACCTGCTCTGTCGTCGCCTTCAGGAAACCGCGCGTGCCAAAGAAGAATGTATCCGACGCCAGGATTTTGAAGCGGCCGCCGCCTACCGTGACCGGGAACGTAAATTGCGCGAAGAACGAGAAGAAAAACAAAACGCATGGAGGGCTGCCGCACATGCCCCACAGGTCGGAGCCGATGACATTGCACGCACACTCACACTCTGGACCGGTATCCCTGCCGAGCGCATCACAGAAAACGAAAGCGATCGCCTTTCACGCTTGCCCGACCTGCTCCGCAAACGTGTCATCGGTCAGGACGAAGCCATTGAACGTCTCTGCTATGCCATCCGGCGCAGCCGGCTCGGTCTGCAGGACCCGCGTAGACCCGTCGGCTCCTTTCTCTTTCTCGGTCCGACCGGCGTAGGAAAGACCGAGCTGGCTCTCGCACTCGGTGAAGCGCTCTTTGGAGACAGAAAAGCCCTTATTCGCCTCGACATGTCCGAATATATGGAAAAGCAGAGCGCCGCTAAGCTGATCGGAGCCCCGCCCGGTTATATCGGCTATGATGAGGGCGGCATCCTGACCGAAGCGGTCCGGCGGCGTCCTTATGCCGTGGTCCTGTTCGATGAAATCGAGGAGGCGCATCCAGACGTATACAATCTGCTTCTCCAGATCCTGGATGACGGTTCGCTGACCGACTCCCAGGGGCGCCGCGCCGACTTCCGCAACACTGTGATCCTGATGACCTCCAACGCCATCGGCCGTGTCGCTGCCACACCAGGCTTCGCCCCCGACGGAGAAGTTTCCCACCGGGAGCCGCGGCACGCACTCACCTCGATCTTCCGTCCCGAATTTCTCAACCGAATCGACGATATCCTCTATTTCCGGCCTCTCGACCGGCAAGCCTGTACCGCCATCGCAAAGCGGCTGCTCGAGGAGTGCCGGGAACGCGCAATGCATGCCGGGATTGACCTCTCTGTCGGCGAGGGGGTCGACGCAGCCCTCGCGGAAGCCGCCTACGACACCGCTTACGGCGCTCGCCCGCTCCGCCGTGAAATTATACGCACCGTGCAGGACCGTCTTTCGGACCTCATGCTCAGCGGGCGTATCCACCCGGGCGATCGGGTCTTTCTCGTCCTGCGCGACCGAAAACCCGTCTTTCTCACCTCCGATGATGCACCCGTCCCAGAACATGCTCCGCTCGCATGATTTGCAAGCGACACGCTTGAATCTTTCATTTTTCATGCCTTTTTTTCATTTTTTTTGCTCTACCTGAATATGCTCTCTTGACAAACTCCCATTTTCCCGCTATAATACTCCTGTAATTTTGTGGTAAAAAGGAGTACTGTCATGGCGATGAAAAACCAATACCTTCTCGGCGTATACGCGACCGTCGAGAAACGGAATCCCAACGAAAAGGAGTTCCTCCAGGCCGTCTATGAGGTTCTCGAATCCCTCGAGCCCGTCGCAGAACGCCGCCCCGATCTTGTCGAGGCCGGGATCTTTGAACGCATTGTGGAACCCGAACGCTTCATTCAGTTCCGTGTCTCCTGGGTCGACGACAAGGGCCACGTACAGGTCAACCGCGGATTCCGCGTACAGTTCAATTCCGCCATCGGTCCGTATAAGGGCGGCCTCCGTCTTCATCCCTCTGTCACCGCTTCGGTCATCAAGTTCCTCGGCTTCGAGCAGATCTTCAAAAACTCCCTCACCGGGCTCCCCATGGGTGGCGGTAAGGGCGGCTCCGACTTCGATCCGAAGGGTAAGTCCGACGGAGAAATCATGCGCTTCTGCCAGTCCTTTATGACCGAGCTCTCCAAGCATATCGGTGCAGATACCGATGTACCTGCCGGTGATATCGGCGTCGGCGGTCGTGAGATCGGCTACATGTTCGGCCAGTACAAGAGACTCCGCAACGAATTTACCGGCGTTCTCACCGGTAAGGCGCTCACCGCCGGCGGCTCCCTCGTCCGTACCGAAGCAACCGGCTATGGCCTCTGCTACTTCACGCGCGAAATGATGGCCGCCGCCGGTAAGAGCTTTGCGGGAAAGAGAGTGGTCATTTCCGGATCCGGTAATGTCGCTCTTTACGCCAATCAGAAGGCCACACAGTTGGGGGCTACCGTCATCGCCATGTCCGACTCCGCCGGCTACATCGTCGACGAAAACGGGATTCAGTTTGATGTCATCCGGAAGATCAAGGAAGAGCAGCGGCTGCGCATCCGCGAATATGTCAACCGGGTTCCCACCGCCAAATATGTTGAGGGCTGCCGCGGAATCTGGTCGGTGCCCTGCGACATTGCCCTGCCCTGCGCGACGCAGAATGAGCTGGACGGCGAAAGCGCCGCACTCCTCGTCAAAAACGGCTGCTTTGCCGTAGCCGAAGGCGCCAATATGCCCTCCACGCCCGAAGCCATTGAAACCTTCCAGAAAAACGGCGTTCTCTTTGGACCCGCCAAGGCTGCCAATGCCGGTGGCGTTGCTACCTCCGGACTCGAAATGAGCCAGAACTCCATGCGTCTTTCCTGGTCTTTTGAGGACGTAGATGCACGTCTTGACGCTATTATGGTCAACATCTACAAGAATGCCGCCGCCGCCGCTCGTGAATACGGTTGCGAAGGCAATCTGGTCGCCGGCGCCAATATTGCCGGGTTCCTCAAAGTGGCAGAAGCCATGAAGTGGCAGGGCATCAGCTACTGATTCCCTCTTGCCGGCCGTCTGCCGTGTATCTGCTTTTACATATGCCGTACACACGCGTCGTCACGGTTTTATAACAGTACCACAGAATCCCCGCTTCTGTTTTCCCACAGAGGCGGGGGTTCTTTTTCCTTCGTTGGCCTTTTTTGTCTTCGGCGGAACTTTCCCGCAAAAAAGCCGGTAAAAAGTGGACATGCCCGTATTTCTGTGCTATAATATTGATAGTACATTCTTCATTCTTCCTAAGCAGGACAGGTTGCACTCCAAGCGATGCGGCATCGTCCCTCTGCATCCTTCGGATGCCAGCGGATCCTTTTCCTCCCACAACCGCCTGCCGCACCCACGCTTTTTCCGGAAAGGAGTCTTCATGCAGATTGAATGCTACGGCGGAGACGGATTCGCCTCCAATTGTTACCTGCTCACCGACGACGCGCAGCGTGCCGCCATTCTGGTAGACCCTTCGACAGACCCGAAAGCCCTCCTGCAACGCAGGAGAAAGCCTCTCCCGCCGCTGCGTTGTATTGTCCTGACCCATGCCCATTTCGACCACATGCTCTGTCTTGATGCCTGGCGCCGGGAAACCGGCGCGCCGCTGGCCGTCCATCGCGACGATGCACCGGCCCTTTCCAATCCCACCTATAACCTGTTTCGCCTGTTCACCGGAAAGAACACGGTTTTTGAACCGGCAGATCTTCTTCTCAAAGAAGGAGATGCACTCCCCTGTGCCGAGGAGTCCTTGCGCGTTCTCCACACCCCCGGGCATACACCCGGATCGGTCTGCCTTGCGGCAGGCGGGCTCCTCCTGACCGGGGACACACTCTTTGCCGGCGATATCGGCAGAACCGATCTCCCAGGCGGCGATACCGACGCCCTCCGCCTCTCTCTCCGACGGCTCGGCGCTCTTTCCGGCGATCCT
>CALWTT010000017.1 GCA_944384545.1 uncultured Clostridia bacterium
CCAGCAATTCCTCACATCCACGGAACAGTTCCGACGCGCGCGTCGCGTCTCCGGAAAGATACAGCGTAATACTCACATCGGTATCACATTTGTCGTAAAAGACCTGCGAATAGGTTTGCAGGCCGCCACACCCCGCAAGGCCAAGGCAAAGAATCGCCGCAAGGCATAGCAAGGACCATGCACGACGGATCATATGCCATCCCCTTTCACCGGCAGCGGTGCAAGCCGCCTTTCGATCAGAATCAGCAAAAGACCGGTCAGGATCCCGAAGGGGACCGATCCGATCAGCAGCCAGGGCAAAAATCCTATCAGTCCGGGCGCACCGTACAGCAGTATGGCCGCGACAATCTGCCCTGTAACATGGGCGGCCGCACTACCGACAGACACGCCGACGCGGCCGATATGCAGGCAGGCAGGCGAGAGAAGCATGAGTGCAAGGAAGGCCGCCGCCGCGCCGCCGAGCGAGAAGAAAAAGGAGGAGACCGAACCGAACAGCAGCGAGACACACAGCACCCGCAACAGCGAAAGGATGGCGGCGTCGACACGTCCTGTATGAAAAAACACATACATCACCGCAAGGTTCGGAAGCCCAGGCTTTAACGGCAAAAACCGCGGAAGCGGTAAAAGGCTCTCCACATATGAAAGAATCAGCGCAAGGCCGAGCGCCGCCGCATCGAACGAAAGACGGCGAACACGCCGTATCTCTCTATCCCGCGACCGCATCATAGCCCTCCCCATCTCCGACAACGCGAAGCAGAATCTCTGCGCTGGCGCAGAGAATCGTCTCGCCCGGCCGCGAGATCGGTCCCATGCGCATGCAGCGCCCCTCCTCGCAGTCCGACGCGGTCACCGAAGCATACCCGTCCGCAACCGTAACGGTCAGCGTATAGCCGCGGTTACAGAAGCTGCGGACCGTGTCCTCCGAAAGAGACAGACGCGTCACCTGCCCGTCGACAAGGACCTCCAGGACCGCCGTCTCCGCTCCGGCACTCATAAGCGGAACAACCAGCAACAGCAGCGCAAGCAACAGCACTGCACCGATCACGGCAAAATCCATCGGTCGGAAAAACTTCCGTACCTGTGTCTGTGCCACTGGTCTCCCTCCCGTCCTGCACTGTATTATACACTTCCTGCTGACCCCGACAGAGCCTCCCCCCTGTCTTCCGCGTCTCCGGCTGCGCAGGGGCCGGCGACGGGGTAGGCGCGCGGGGATGCCGGCGTTTCGCGTCGAAACCCGATTCTTTCCGGGATGCAGGTACTGTCCGCGCGCGGGCGCGCACCGGCGATAGAAATATACATATACAAAAAGTATAGCACGTTTCCCGCAAAAAGTCAAGAACGGTCGAACAGTTACCCTCTGGCTCTTTTGTTGTTTCTTCAAAACACACGGGCCCACTGGTAAAATGCGCACGCAGGATCCCCGGAAAATGCTTTGCGTCCCTTCCCCGCTTTTTCTCCGGCTTCCGCGCTCCTGCCCGCCAAAATCTGTCCGCACGGAGCGGTGGAGCATGTGCCGTGTTGAGGCTTTCTTTTTCCATTTCCAAAACACACGGGTCGCGCTTCCGCAAAAAAAGCCGGGCGCCGCAGGGCGCACCGACCTTTATTGCCGTTCTTTTTCGCAGAAATCCAATTCATCGCTGAAATCCGATCCCTGCTTGCTGCCAATCGATATCCATCGGCTGACCATTCCTGCCATTCGAAAGCGGTACAGCGGCATGCTGAAAGCAACCGGTCCGCGCTCCGTCAGGGGGTCAGGCGATTGGGGCCACGGAACAGGAATTCGGTCTCTTTGATCGACAGGCCGAGAAACAACATCGTCAGGCGGTCGATCCCCAGCCCGAAGCCTCCATGCGGCGGACATCCATACCGGAAAAATCGCAGATAAAATTCCACATCCTTCGCAAGGCCCTTCTCTTCCGCCTGCCTGCGCAGAATCTCATACCGATGCTCCCGCTGCGCCCCCGTCGTGATTTCCACACCTCGCCAGATCAGGTCGTATCCCTGCGGCACACCCTTTTCGTCCCGCATATGGTAAAATGCCCGCTCGGATGCATCATAGTCGGTGACAAACAGAAATTCGTGCCCGTACTTCTCCATCGAAAACTTTGCGCACAGACGCTCCGCATCCGTCGTCAGATCTCCCTTCATACTGTCGGGGACCGTGTAACCGTACCGTTCCTCCAGCTCCCGGTACAGATCCCGCAGCCGGATGACCGGAAACGGAAGCGTCGGAACCGTGATGCGATGTTCCTCGCCAAACAGTCGTACAACCGCCTCCCCGTGCACTTCGCTGACACGTGCAAAGGCGTACGCCAGCAGCTCCTCCTCCAGATGCATGACATCTGCCACCGAGTCAATATACGAAAATTCAATGTCAAAGCAGGAAAATTCGGTTGCGTGCTTATTGGTATAGGACTTCTCCGCACGAAACACCGGGCCGGTTTCAAATATCCGTTCCAGCCCCGCCGCCATTGCCATCTGCTTGTAAAACTGCGGCGACTGTGCCAGGTAAGCCGTGGTGTCAAAATACTTGACCGCAAACACCTCCGAGCCGGATTCCGATGCAGCGGCGATCAGCTTCGGTGTGTGGATCTCCAAAAAGCGGCGGGAGAGCAGAAACTCCCGCATTGCCCCCACAAGCGTGGTCTGCAATGCGATCATCCGTTGGTTTTCCTCCCGGCGCAGATCGATCCAGCGGTAATCCATGCGCCCTTCAATATCCGAATCCGGATGGATCGGCAGCGCTTCCGCTTGCGACAGAATCCGCAGCTCCTCTGCCTGGATCTCACGCCCGCCAAGCCGCACCGACGGATTCTCGGTCACGCGGCCGCACACCTCAATCACCGAGTGCGGCGTCAGCTCGGTCACCACCGGCAGCCGGTTCTTATCCACGGTGACCTGGATCCGCCCTGTCACATCCCGGAGCACAACGAAAGCGCCCCACTTCATCTGCCGCACCGTCTCCGCAAAGCCGCAGACGCGGCAGGGTGTGTCGACCGGCAATTCGGAAATCCATGTTCTTTCCATATGTTCCATCTCTTCCTCGCTCCCTTTCCTGCCCCCCGCATCCACAAAAGGCCGTCCTGCCCGTATGTTCCGTCGGGCACTCCCGGCTGTCCGGTATGCAGGATTCCGGCAGCTCTCTCTGTAAATGTATTTTTTTCCTTATGCTTTTTTCAGGCTCTGTGGTTTGCAGCCTGCGTATTCCATCCGGATATTTCGGGTTTTCACGCACTCCGTGTGTCGCATAAGATCATTCCGCTACGCCGACCGTCACCCGATCGGAGATATGTGATGCCAGCGCTGCCTCCGTCCTTTCCCCGACAAGACGGTCAAGATATGCCACCCACTTGACCGCGGCACGGGGATCAGGCAGGGGGGACATGTAGAAAAGACGGTTGTTCCAATAGACATCGATATGCGAGCCGACGGTAATCGGAAAGGCGGCAATCCGTTCGGTCGGGATTACAAAGGACAGCGGCATTCCGTTGACCTGTCCCTCGCAGATCAGTCTTTCCCGGTCCAGATGCAGAAGGCCCTCGCCCGCATCCGCCTGCATGTACCCTTTTGCATCCGGTGTCCCGATACGTACCCGCGCTTCCAGCGGCGAATCCAGATCCAACATATCGCTCTGCCAATCATACCATGCCAGAATGCTTTCAAACGGCGCTCCTGTCAGGCGGTAATCCGGAGTGAGGCGGTATGCCCTGCCGCAGGCACAGATCAATCGGTCGCCTTCGGTACGCATCGCAAACTCCCGGCCGCAGGAAGGGCAGCGGTACAGAATCCCGTCCAGCCCCTCGGCCATCGCCGCACTGCGATAGCAGATCCCGCGCATCGCCGCCGCGTCGTCGTGCGCAATGGCGGCGCACAGACGTGCCTCCAGTTCTCCGATCGGAATACCGACGGCCTCCTCGGCCGTAAACAGGCGCTCTGCACGTACATCGATCCGCCCTTTCCGTGTGTTCTTCGCCCACTTCGGGAAGCTCAGCGCCGCGCCGTTGGCCGTCACCGTATACACATCGCAGCCCAGCTTCCGGACCAGCGCCGCCGTCCCGTCTGTCACATGGCCGGTCCGCCCGTTGCAGGAAAGACGCCCCTCCGGAAACAGAACCATAATGTTCCCTTCCTGCCGCGCGCGCAGCAGACGACGGATCGTACCCATATCCGCACAGAACATTTTCTTCGGTATCGCATGCGCCAGCTTCATGAAGATCCGCAGGATCGGTCTGGCATAAAAGTGTTCGCTTACCACAAAGGTCGCACGCGCCGGATACAGCGCCATCGCGATAAACCAGTGGTCCCGTGTGGAGGTATGCGGCGCAAGGATCAGCGCCGGACCGCGGATGCCGCGCAGCACCCCTGTATCGTATCGCACGCCATACCGGAAACGGTAATAGGGGCGCAAAAACAGCCAAAGCAAAAAATACAGAACCGCATTCGGACGTCCGATTCTCCGCTGCTTCCGCAGCCTTCGCTTTTTCTGCCCGCTCTTTTCTGCTTCCTTCATGACGCACCGCCTCTGTGCCGTAATATACTGTATTTTACCATACATTCCGCCGGCATGCAAGGGCTTTGCCAAAAAAGCGGCTCCCTTCGTATGTTTTTTCCCCTTTCCATACCGCCCGACAGGAAAAAACCGGTGTCACCACCGGTTTTTTCCTCGGTTTTCCGTCATGCGGGTTTACAAGCCTCACAAAACTCGGTATCATACCTCACGCGCTGCTTCTTCAAACAGATCCGTATCCCCCAGGAAGGCCGGCAGGATGCGCAGACGGAAGCGGAACTGCTTCTCGTTGAACTGCTCCTTTTCCGACAGCCATGGTCCGCAGGAGTTGGATCCGATACCGCTCTGCCGGTAGTCAAGAATCACCACCGTTTCCCGCAACGGACGCAAGGCATAGTCATGCGCGGTTTCGGTCAGCTGCTCCGGTGTAAAATGCGAGGCCGAGAAGGAAAATCCGTCAGCAAAGAAGCAGAGTCCCTGCCCGGATGCAGCCGATACGGCCGCATACCGGCATCCGCCGTGCGCTCCGTTTTCCTGCGGCCGGACATAGTGCTCAAAGTTTGCACTCACCGTTGTCTCATAGCGGGAAAGACGGGCGGCCAGGCGCTTGTCGCTGTAACTCTCCATGGGACCGTATCCGAAATACTGCATGCTCTCGTTCCCCTCCGGCATGTGCAGGCGGAGTCCGAAGCGCGGCAAAAACAGCTTGTGATCCTCCGTCCGCGCTGCATCGCAGTCCACGGTCACGCCACAACCGGGGCGGAAGATATACCGCACGTCCAACCGCAGCACCGGACGCTGTGCCGCCGCAGCCAGCACCATGGTCGCACGCAGTACGATCTCCTCCGCTGCTTCCTTCTCAACACACACCGAGCGACAGTTGCTGAAGGTGCGATTGTATCCGTTGCGCTCCCAGTCGTTCCGGACATTCCGGTCATTATCCGTCGGCGCACGCCAGATGACCGGCGTCAGTGCATCGCTCAGCATTTCGGTCCCTTCTGCCGTAATGCCGGTCAAAAGACCGTTCCACTTCCCGATCCGATATTCCGTATCGCCGTCCGCCACTGCATAGGCGGCATCGGTTTCGGTCAGTACCAGGCGGTTCCGCGCGGCAGGAGCCGGCACGGGTGAAAGCGTATCTCGCAGAACAAACTGCGCATTGCCCACCTCATATCCCGCCGGAGCCCATGCCGTCGGCGCATGCTGACGGAAGGACAGATTCAGCGTCAGGATTCCCTGCTCCGGCAACGTTGCAGGCACAAGGTCACAGCATATCTCTTCCTGCGGCGGAATGGCCAGTTCGGTCATGCGCCCGGCATACACTGCCTCACCGTTTGCCTCGATCCAGTACACAAGGCTCAGATCCGACGCATCCTTGAAGAAACGCAGATTGCGCAGCGTCACACGCCCATCGGTGCCCATTGTCGCGCGGATCGGCTGAATCACATTTTTCAGCTCCAGCAGGCCGGTGTGCGGACGCCGGTCCGGATATACCAGGCCGTCCACACAGAAGTTCCCGTCGTTCGGATGATCCCCGAAATCCCCGCCGTAGGTATACTGCGGTGCCTCCGGCTCGGTCCCGATATCCACCGAATGATCGGTAAATTCCCATACGCAACCGCCGAACAGCTCTTCATGCTGCCAGATCAGATCCCAGTAATCCTTCAGATCCCCAGGGCCGTTCCCCATCGCATGGCAGTACTCGCACAGAAACAGCGGCTTGGTGATCCGGGGATCCTCCACATACAGCTTCCGCATCTCCTCTACCGACGGGTACATACGGCTTTCTATGTCCAGATATGCGTCAAATTCTGCCGCCGAATCCCGCACCGCCGCATCCGCACTCCAAAGGCGCTCCGCCTTGAAACGGCTCTCGTCCTCCATGTGCACCGGACGACTCCCGTCCCGACGGTGGAAATATTCCGCCATAAGCCGGTGATTCTTCCCCCAGCCGCTCTCATTCCCCACCGACCAGAATATCACCGACGGATGGTTCTTGTCCCGCTCCAGCATGCGTTCTGCACGGTCCAGATAGGACGGGG
>CALWTT010000018.1 GCA_944384545.1 uncultured Clostridia bacterium
TTTTTTCCAGTTCTCCGCACGGGCGTGGCCTTTCCCAGAGCACACACGGCTCTGTTCTCACGTTCTCCACACGAGGTACAGCCTTTCCCGGAGCGCGTACGGGTCTGTTCCCCTACTCTCCGCACGGGCGTGTCCTTTCCCAGAGCACACACGGCTCTGTTCTCACGTTCGCCACACGAGGCACGACCTTCCCCAGGGCACACACGCCCCCGTTCTTCCGGTCCTCCACACAGGGGGCATTCTTTCTCAGGGCGCACACAGGGTCCCGTTCTCCCGACCCGCACCCGTGCCGCGGGACACGATGTGCTTCCCATCAAAAAAAAGAGCCCGTGCGGGCTCTTTTTTTTGCGCCTTGTCCTTTTTTCTTTCTTTTTCGCTTCTTCGGTCTGTGCTTCCGGAACTTCGCTGTCCGCCCGACAGGAAACGCCGGTGCCGTGCTCTTTTCTGCCCGGTTCAGTTGTTCACATACATCTGCTTGTAGGGGTTCTCACTATTGGGTGTAAGATGCCACCAGGTTCCTTTCACATAGTCCTCCGCGCTGCGTCCGAAGCGCTCGCAGAAGGCCGCCACCAGCTCCTGCGCCTCGCCGGATGCAAGACCGTCAAGACGCTCGGCTTTTACTTCCGGCGCCAGACGCTTCGGAAGTTCGTCCGCGCGGATATACATCTCCCCTCCGTGCATGCCTGTGCCGCAGAAATTGCCTACCACCGGACGCGCTCCGGCCCCTTCTCCCAGCACCACAATCGTGCCGCCGGCCTGATATTCGCCGAGAAAGCTGCCGCAGACACCGCCGATCACAATGGCGGGGTGATTCTCTTTATACGCTTTCATGTGAATACCTGTGCGGTATCCCGCATCCCCACGCACAAAAATCCGGCCGCCTCGCATCGCGTATCCCGTAGCATCTCCGCTGTTGCCCTCAATGACAATCTCTCCGCCGTTCATGGTATCGCCGGTCGCATCCTGTGCATTTCCCGACACACGGATCCTCGCTCCGTTCAAATATGCACCCAGCGCATTCCCCGGCGTCCCCTCAATCCGGATCTGCCGATCGCTCAGCCCCGCGCCGATATAGCGCTGTCCTATACATTCCCGGATCCGTATCTCACGCTCTGCGCTGTCGCGGATCGCGGCATTCAGATCTCGGAAAGGAAGCTCTGCTCCCGCTCTGATTTCCATCCCCATATCCTATACCCTCTTTGTCAGTTTTTCCTTGCGGTATTCTTCCGAAAATGCTGCCAGCGCCGGTTCCTTCCGCAAACGCGCAAAATCCACACGATCCAGTGGAATCCGGTTCCCAAACAACAATAGACACATTCGGTATACGCCGCATCCATGATCGCAAAAAGCCTTTCAGCGTCCACTGCGGTAAAACGGTTTTTTACCGTTGCCAACCCACTCACAGCGATTCGCCAGCATGACGGATCCCCAGAATGTTCAGCTCGGTCTCCGTCAGACCCACACCGCGCAGCATCAGGCGGTTCCCACGCAGGGCTTCAATGGAATTGATGCCCATTCCGCCCATCATTTCCTGTATCTCATGGTTCCACGCCGTCACAAGATTCACAAGACGCTGACAGGCAATGTCGGGGTTCAGCCGCTTGACCAGCTCCGGGATCTGCGTTGCAATGCCCCAGTTGCATTTGCCCTGATTGCAGGTCCGGCAGAGATGGCAGCCCATCGCCAGAACCGCCGCCGTTGCAATATAGCATGCGTCCGCTCCCAGTGCTATCGCCTTCACCACGTCCGCACTCGAACGAATCGACCCGCCCACTACAATGGACACGCGATCCCGGATCCCTTCCTCACGCAACCGCGCATCCACACTCGCCAACGCCAGCTCGATCGGGATTCCCACATTGTCCCGGATCCGCGTCGGGGCCGCTCCGGTCCCGCCGCGAAAGCCGTCAATGGCGATAATATCCGCGCCGCTGCGCGCGATACCGCTCGCGATCGCTGCCACATTATGTACTGCCGCCACCTTGACGATCACGGGCTTCTGATAGTCGGTCGACTCCTTCAGCGAATAGATCAGCTGCCGCAGGTCCTCTATCGAATAAATATCGTGATGCGGGGCCGGCGATATAGCATCGGTCCCCTGCGGGATCATGCGCGTCGCTGATACCTCCTCGGTAATCTTACCCCCGGGCAGATGCCCGCCGATCCCCGGCTTGGCTCCCTGCCCCATCTTGATCTCGATGGCTGCCGCACTTTCCAGGTATTCCTTGAAGACGCCAAACCGTCCGGAGGCCACCTGCACAATCGTATTCTTCCCGTACCGGTAAAAGTCCTTGTGCAGACCTCCCTCTCCGGTGTTGTAGTAGGTCCCCAGCTCGGTCGCCGCACGCGCCAGCGCTTCATGCGCATTGTAGGAGATCGATCCGTAGCTCATGGCCGAAAACAGGATCGGCATATTCAGCTTCAGCTGCGGCTGAAGACGGTTTTTCAGACGTCCCTGCGCATCGCGCTCCACCTGCGTCCTGCGCGACCCAAGCCACAGTGTCGTCTCCATCGGCTCGCGCAACGGGTCGATCGGAGGATTGGTCACCTGCGAGGCGTTGACCAGCATGCGGTCCCAGTAGATCGGATAGTTCTTCGGGTTCCCCATCGAGGACAGCAGTACACCGCCGCTGTTCGCCTGCCGGTATACTTCATGGATCGTCTGCGCATCCCAGTTCGCGTTCTCGCGGTAGGTATCTCCGGATCGCACGATCTTCAGCGCATGCGTCGGACACAGACATACACACCGGTGACAGTTCACACATTTTGCGCTGTCTGCCAGCATCTTCCCAAGATCCGCGTCGTACCGGTGCACCTCGTTCGCACACTGTCGCTCACACACACGGCATGCGATACACAGGTCGGCATTCCGCACCACCTCGTATTCGGGATACATATACATGTCCATGACGCCTCTTACCTCGCTTCTTCCTTGTTCAATGTGTAGATCACCGCTTCTCCACCCGCCGGTGCATAAATCCGGTCCAGCTCCGGCTCAATGACGCGGATGGCGCATTCCTCGCTCGCCATATAGGCACGATCGCCCTTCTCCGCGCATACCATGGAACGCAATTTCAAACGGTCGTTCAGCGCCATCAGGCCTCCGTCAAAGCCCAGAATAATGGAAAACGGGCCCGTAATCAGCAGCTCCGGAAACATGCGGCGCAGCAGCTCCTCCTGCTTCCTCTCCTCGGGGCTCTTTCCCTCGATCGTCGACCAGAAGGACGCCGCCACCACCTTCGATGCCTCTTTCAGCGTCAGGCCTTTCTTCCGCAGCAGATAGTCAAATATGTAGGTAATGACCTCTGTGTCGGTCTTCAGCGTGCATTTATAGCCGAACATCTCTATATAGCGACGGTTGGCGTCGTAGGAGGAAATCTCACCGTTATGCACGATGGAGTATCCAAGCAGGCCGAACGGGTGCGCACCGCCCCACCAGCCCGGTGTATTGGTCGGATACCGACCATGACAAGTCCAGGCGTAACCCTCGTATTCTTCCAGTTTGTAGAAGCGCCCTACATCCTCCGGATACCCAACGGCTTTGAATATGCCCATATTCTTTCCGCTCGAAAATACATAGGCTCCGCGGATCCCCACATTGACACGCAGCACGCACCGCGCCACATACTCACTCTCGTCCAGGTGACTGTCCAGCAGCTTCCGGGAAAAAGGGGTCACAAAATACCGGAAAATGATCGGTGCATCCGTAATGGTCGCAATCTTCCGTGTCTGGATCTCCGAGCTGTATACGATTTCAAAATAGCGTTTGATCAGTTCCTCGGTTTCGCGCTGTGCCTCGTGGTCGTCATAAAACAGGTGCAACGCATAAAAGTCCTTGTAATCCGGATAGATACCATATCCGGCAAAGCCTCCTCCCAATCCGTTGGAACGGTCATGCATAACGGAAATCGAGCGGATCATGCACGCACCGCTCATGCGCGCGCCACTACGATCGATCACCCCTGAAATCGCACAGCCTGCGGGAATTCTGATATCGCCTTCTTT
>CALWTT010000019.1 GCA_944384545.1 uncultured Clostridia bacterium
GCCACGGGGTGCTGCCGCGCGGCGGGCGGGGGAAGATGTGCGCCACGGCGCGGGTGAGGGAGGGTGAGAAGGTCACTGGGCGCTGCGGCGCGGGGTGTGCGGCCTTTCTGGAAAAAGGCCTGGCGAAAAACGTTCCGGCTCCGCTGCGGCGGGGAGGGACCGCAGAAAGGCAGGCTCTAAGAGATACGCGCATGCAGAAAAAGCGGGCGCCGGGAAAATTCCCGGCGCCCGCTTTTTGACTTGCCACCGCTCAGTCTTCTTCTTCCTTTGCCGGCTTCTCCGTGAAGTCGGTATACTCGGTCAGCATCTGCGCCACTTTGTCCCACAGCAGTGCTTCCCGGATCTGCTCTTCGGTCAGGTTGTTATCCTCTATGAAATTGTCGTTCTCATACAGATCCTTGTACTTTTCCACACCGCTTGCATACTCGGCGTCCGAAAGCGTGATGTTCTTGGTCTTCACCAGCTGCCAGAACACCAGACGCCCCGCCACATACTCTTCCGCGTCCGTGGCAAGCTCCTTGTCTATGGTGCTCTTCTTATATCCGTACAGCGTGTACATCACGTATTCTTCCAGGCCGCCCGTCAATCCGTAGCTCACCGCCAGCTGCTCGTACAGCGACGCATAGCCCGACGCACGGTAGAAGGTGGTCATATATTCAATGTTTCCGCGGACCTCGTCCTGATAGGCCTGCACAAGCTCCCGGATCTTCGGGTCGTCCAGACGGACGTCACTTGCCTCGACCAGTGCATCAAACGCGCCCTGATACCGGTTCGCGGTAATCTGCAGATCCCGCTGCTTCTGCATCTCCTCTTTGGTCTCATTGAAAAAGTCGGTGTAGGTCTTTCCCTCGTAGTCCTCTTCATCCAGATCGAGATAACCGAGAAAATCCTCAAACGACAGCGTTCCGTCCGCCACCTCCGCATGCGTGAAGTAAAGCGGCATGCTCAGGCTGTGTACGGTCACTGTATAATCCACTTTGATTTCCTTGTCTTCTTTGCCCGTATCGTCCGCATTCGGTACCGATATGACATGGGTTTCCGTGAAATTCATCTTGGTGCCGAACCGGCTTCCCTCTGCCAGTGCATTGAACGCCAGAATCAGCGCAGAATGGAACTGGCTGTCCTGCGACAGCGTATATACGCCGGTCTGCGGCTCCTCGGTCTCATCGTCGAAATACTCTTCGTACGCTTCATAGCCTTCGGCAAGGTGGATCTCATAGGTCATGGCGATCACATCCTTGAAGGCGAGCTCCCGTTCGGGTTCCATCTTCAGCTTATACGTCGGCGACACAAAGAAAATCGCTTCCTTGCCCGCCAGATCCGAGCTGCTGTAATCCTCCGGGAAGGTGATCTTGATCGGCTGGTTCTTGCTGCCGATCGTCATGCCCACCATGGCCGACTCAAAGCCTTCCACAAACCGACCCGACCCGATGGTCAGCTCCTGCTCGGTCTTCGCCTCGCCGCCCTCAAAGGCCGTAAGATTCTTGATCTGGTCGTCGGTCAGCCCGGTACCGTCCCCGTGATCCGGATACTGCGCCTCTATCACCGATACCAGAACCCCTTTATACGTCAGACCGATCGTATCGCCATAGGCAATGGTTCCTTCTTTCAGCTTTTCCAGATACGCTTTCCCGGCGATCAGGGCGTCGTCAATCTCCTCGTTCACATCCGCATCGGTGATCAGCGCCGCCAGTTCGGCGATCACCGCCTGTAACCGCTCGCTCTCATAGGGTGCCAGGGTTACATAGGGGGTCAGATCTTCGGTACGGTAGTCAAATCCGCCGCCCCCGCAGGAAATCAGTGCGGTACACAGCATCACTACCAGAATCAGGAGTGCCGTTATCTTTTTCATGTCTTCTTCCTTTGCTTTTTTCGGTATGGGGTCGCTATAAAAAGGATGCGCAAGACGCATCCGTACAGATTACCTACCTATTATACCACATTTTTCTGGAATTGCAATCCTTTTTTTGTGTTTTTCCTGTGATGACTGCAGGTTGGCCGATGGATCAAAGCGGCCGGAATTGTCTGACGGCGGAAAAAAACCGAAAACAGGATCTGGGCAGAATCTGTTTGTCCGCAACTTTGTCCGCAACAGAGATTCCCTCATTTTTTGCTGTTTTTGCAGGTTTTTCCTGCACTTTCCGGCACAGGCACCGGACCTGCGCCGTTTCCCGTTCCGCAACGCAAAGCCCTCCGCCGTTTTGGCCTTCTCCCCCGCTCTTTGTTTATGCAGCGTATGCATAATAAAATAACAATGGAGGTATGTCCAAAAAAGTATACCGGATACAGGAGATTTGTTTTTTGGTGTTTCGGTGCCCTGGTGGTTTTGCATCCCGCAGAACGGATGGAAAAAGTGTGGTGACAGAAGAGGTGTGCGCGAAGGCGCTGCCGCGCGGGGAACGACGGCCTTTTTGCAAAAAGGCCTGGCGAAAAACCTTTCGCTCCGCTGCGGCGGGAGGTCGTTTCCGGGGTTTGCACGGCGGGCGAGGTCTTCCTGCGCAGAGCGCGGTGGCGGAAAGGTTCGCGAAAAGTCGGACAAAGCCGGCCGGCAGCCGGAAGTTCCCGGCAGAAAAGCGTCCGCCGCCACCACGGGCCGGGCGGCGGACGCGAAAAAGGCCGGTTTTACGCCGCACGGGTTTGCTCAGCCGGCGCAGGGCGGCGGACGCGGGGGTGGCGCTGGTATTTGTCGGGCGGCCGAAAGAAAAAATCTGATTTCGTACCGCACGGGGGTGCCTGTATAGCGCTTTTCCGGTATCCCGACACCCGGAACAGAAAAACCGGGCGACGACCGTACCATACACTGGCGCGGTCGTCGCCCGGTCCGGACAGGCAGCTGTATACAATCAGGTTTCCCCGGCGGATTCCTCTCCGGTTTTCAGCCGACGCACCCGGCGGCGGATCCGCCGGATATCCCGCAGCATACGCAGGCTGTCCCGGAAAAAACGCACATGACTTGGCCGGTTTCCGACCACACGGGCCGGGTATTCCGCAAAAACAAGCCCTAGTTTCTCCCCAAGGAGAATCGCCTCAAAATCAAAGGCATACCCATCGGTCTCTGCCATTCCGAAAATGCGCTCCGCCGCATCCGCACGAAACGCCTTCAATCCGCTCTGTGAATCGCTCAGGCGCAGCCCCCCCAGAATCCGCAGGCAGCTCCGGTAGGTCCGCGACAGCAGGCGACGCAGACATCCGTACCCGTCGTAGCCGTGCGGATGCAGCTCCCGGCTCCCGACCGCCGCATCCGCCTCCGGGTGCGCTTCAAGAAACTGCACAATTCCACCCACTGCCTCCGCTCCGTACGCAAGGTCACAGTCGGTAAAGACCCGGATCCGCCCGCGTGCCGCCAGCATGCCCCGCCGGACCGCATTCCCCTTTCCCCGGTTCCGCTCCCCGCGCAGGACCCGCACCGCCGGGTCCTTCCATTCCGCGATCCTCTCTGCCGAGCCGTCGGTCGATCCGTCATCTGCATAGAGAATCTCGTACGCCTCTCCGAAGGTCTCTTCCATATACGCGCTCAGGACCGACAGGGTTTCGGGCAAAATCCCGCATTCGTTGTATACCGGTACAATCAGACTGACCCGCAGCTCCGCTTCTCTGCCCCGGTTTTCCTTCTGCTCCTCCATGCCCTCTCCTTCCCGCAGGTCCCGCGCGCTCCCGCATATCCCGCCTGCTTCCTATACCGCTCCGCCTCGCCTTTCCTTCCATTGTAGCACATGCCTCCCCGTTTTTGCAAGTTTTTCCTTCTTTTTTTCCTTCCGTCCGATTTTTCCGGATTTTCTGTGCCATAATGGACGCGGACCCTGTACGGCTTTCACACCTGCGCCGGTGCAGTTTTCTGCATAAAGGTGTTGAAAATTGTATTCGTATATGGTATAATCTATATATTATATTAGTTAAGGCGGATTTTTTACTATGCAAGGACTTGAAGAGGTTCGCTCCGGCGTCATGGATATCCTGCGCGGACGCTTCTCTCAGACCGTCTTCGACCTTTGGTTCGGCGATCTGAAACTGGTCTCCCTCGACCCCAAAGAGGCCATCTTCGAAATCAACAGCGATTTCAAACAGAATATCATTCGCAACAAATATACTGCCATTCTTTCCGAAGCCGTTGCCGACGTCATCGGATTCCGCGTGGAGGTCAATGTCGTATCCTCCCAGCGGCGGGATGGCTTTTCCCTCCCCCGCTTCTCGCTCCCCCTCAAATCCGAGCTGCCGCCCGACAAGCGCGAGCCGAAAGAGGAGCCGGAGGTCGATATCGGTCCGGATATCGAAAGCAAAAAGGTTTTTGAGCAGTATACCTTCGAAAACTTCATCGTCGGCGAATCCAACAAGTTTGCCCACGCCGCCTGTATCGCCGTCGCGCGCAGTCCCGCCACCTCCTATAACCCCCTTTTCATCTACGGGCAGAGCGGACTCGGAAAGACCCACCTTCTGTACGCCATTACCAACGAGATCAAAAGCACCATGCCCGATGTCCGCATCGTCTATAAAAAAGGCGACGAGTTCACCAACGAGCTGATCCGCTCCATCCAGAGCGGATCCATGCAGTCCTTCCGCGACAAGTACCGCAATGCCGACGTCCTGCTGATCGACGACATCCAGTTCATCGCCGGCCGCGAATCCACACAGGAGGAGTTCTTCCATACCTTCAATGCGCTGCACGACGCGGAAAAGCAGATTATTCTCACCTCCGACCGCCCTCCGCGCGACATCAAGACCCTGGAGGACAGGCTCCGCACCCGCTTTGAATGGGGGCTTATCGCCGATATTCAGCCGCCGAGTCTGGAGCTGCGCACCGCCATCATTCTCAAAAAAGCCGAAAACCTCGGCATCACCATTCCGGAGGATGCCGTCGTCTATCTCTCCCAGAAGCTCAAGGACAATATCCGCACCATCGAAGGCGCCATCAAGAAGATTGCCGCCATTACCCTCCTGACCGGTACCCCCATCACCCTCGATATGTGCCGGACCGCGGTCTCCTCCATGATCAGCGGGGACCGCTCCGAAACCGTTCTCATCGACCGTATCTTTGAGGCCGTCTCCGCTCACTACGGTGTTCCCATCGAGGAGATCCGCGGAAAAAAACGGAACGATACCATTGCCAAGGCAAGGCATATGTGCATCTACATCATCCGGCAGATGACCTCGCTCTCGCTCTCCGACATCGGAAAGCTCTTCAACAACCGGGACCATACCACCGTGATCGCTTCCACACGCTACATAAAAGGGCAGATCGAATCCGTACCGGGCGCCGAAAGCGAGGTCAACGATCTGATCGGAAAAATCAAAGAGGACGACTGATTTTCCCCATTTCCTGTGTGGGAAAACCCGTGAAAAATCCCTCTTTTTCCACAAAACCGATCCTCCTTCCCCTCCTCCCCTTCCCCCTGTGGAAAAGCTTCCTCTTTTTCACACGTTTTCCCCAGCCGTTCCACCTGTTTTTCAGAACCGCCTCCCCTGCTTTTTTTCCGCTTCCATGCCCCTTCCCGCGCTTTTCCCCAGTTTCCACAGCCCCTACTGCTACTACTACTGCTATGTATTTTTCTTCTCTCTTACACTCCTCAAGGAAAGGCTCCGCACGGCGGAGAAAGGTTTGCCATGAAAATCGTATTTTCCAAACAGAAGCTGCTCGATAAGCTCTACCCCGCCATGGGGACTGTCTCTACCAAAAATACCATTCCCTCCATCGAAGGCGTTCTCATCGAAACCCTTGGTCAGAATAAGGTACGCCTTTCTACCTACGACATGAACAAAGGCGTCCGCGCCACGCTGGAAGCCGAGGACGTCCTAGAGGAGGGCAGCTACATCATCAACGCCTCCCGGCTGCTCAGCATCCTCAAGGTACTCTCCGGCGATACCGTTACCATAGAAGTAGACGAAAATTTTCATGCAAAAATTTCCGCCGGACGCGCCTCCTTCTCTCTCTCGGCTCTGCGCGGCTCGGATTTTCCCTCCCTGCCCGAGCTCTCGGGAAGCCGCGGCTTTGCGCTGCCCGCCGGCGTCCTCAAGGATATGATCGCACGGGTTCTCCATTCGGTTGCCGAACAGGATTCCCGTCCCATGCTCTGCGGCGCCTTCTTCCGCATCGGCGCCGGTCAGATGGAGGTCATTTCCTGCGATTCCTATACCCTCTCCCGCTGCTCGGTCCTCTGTCCGCTCCGCGATATCGGTGAGGTCAGTGTGCTGGATTTTTCCTTCCTCATCCCCGGCCACGCACTCAATGAGCTGGTCCGCATTCTCGGCGACGAAGAGGAGACCGTTTCGGTCATGATCGCAAGAAAGCATGCCATCTTCTCCTTCCGCGATATCGTCTTCTTCACCCGCATGATCGACAGCGAATACATCGATTACGAACGCATCATCCCCAAGGATCAGACCATTCATGTCACGGTCGAACGCGAGCGCCTGCTCGAAGCGCTCGAACGCGCCGGACTCATTGCCGAGGAGCGTATCCAGGGCAGCGGACGCAGCTATGTCAAGATCATTCTGGACGGCGACCGCATGATCCTTACCTCTACCTCCGTCAACGGCAATGTGTTTGACGAGCTGCCGATCGAACATGAGGGTGACAATCTGGAAATCGGTTTCAACTGCCGCTATCTGATCAACAGCATCCGCGCTGCCACCGGCGAGAAGATCCGGCTGGATTTCCGATCCCCCACACAGAGTGTAACCGTCACGCCCTTTGAAGAGGAAGAAAAACGGAAGTATTTCTATATGATCCTCCCGGTCCGCATGAACGGATAAACCGGAAGACAGCTCCCATATGATCCTTTCGGAATTTCAGGCGGAAAATTACCGCAATATCGAAAAGGCGACCGTCCTCTTTGCACCGGGTATCAATCTTCTGCTCGGAAGCAATGCCGAGGGAAAGACCAACCTTCTGGAAGGGATTTATACCTTTGCCCGTGGGCGCAGCTTCCGCGGGGCCTCCGATCGTGAGCAGGTCCGCTTCGGTACCGGGGGATTCCGCATCGGAATCCGTTTTCTGAGCGGAGGAAGCGAGAGATCGCTCGGTTACCGCTTCTTTGACGGGCGGAGGGAGAGGACACGAAACGGTGCGCCGCTCTCCTCCCTGCGTCAGATGCTCGGACAGTTCCGCGCCGTCCTTTTCACGCCCGGGCATCTCTCTCTCATCAAGGACGGACCCGCAGAGAGAAGGCTCTTCCTCAATATCGGGATCTCCCAGCTTTCTCCTTTCTATATCGCCGCGCTTGCGCGCTATGAAACCATTCTGGAAAACCGGAACCGCCTGCTCCGCGAGGAAAAAAGCGGCGTACCGACGGACGCGGAACAGCTTTCGGTCTTTACCGAGGCGCTTGCCGAGGCTTGCGTGCCGGTCGCGCTTTTCCGCGCGGCGTATGCACAGGCGATCGGGGCGGCGGCCGGGCGGGTCTGCGACCGGATCTCCGAGGGAAAGGAAGTGCTGCATATCGCGTACCGCAGCACGGTAGAAATCCCGCCCCTGCCCGCCCGGCAGGGCGGGCGGCCGCTGGAGGCGGCGGCCGCCGCCCCCGCCGGGATACAGGAAAAGATCCGCCTCTCCTTTCTCTCCCGGATGCAGGAGATGCTCCCGCGGGAAAAAGCGGCCGGATGCTCGCTCTGCGGCGTGCACCTTGACGACCTTGCGGTGGAGCTGAATGGCCGACCGGCGCGCAGCTTTGCCTCCCAGGGTCAGCAGCGCTCGGCCGTGCTGGCCATGAAGCTGGCAGAGGGTGAGGTCTGCCGCGCGGCGTGCGGAGAGTATCCGGTCTTTCTTCTGGACGATGTGCTCTCCGAGCTGGATGCCGGACGCCGCGCCTTTCTCCTCTCGCAGACCGCAGACAGCGAAAAACAGGTCATTGTCACCTCCTGTGAGCAGGAGGATTTCGGGACCCGGCCCGCATGTATCCTCCGGGTAAAGGAGGGATCCTATGCTCCTGCATACCGGTAACGGAAAGAGCGTGACAGAAAAAGACATCATCGGAATTTTTGATATAGACAACGCGACGGTGGGAATGCTGAGCCGGAGCTTTCTTTCGCGTGCCGAAAGGGAGGGCCGGCTGGAAACCGGTACCGGCGACATTCCCCGCGCCTTCCTTCTGTGCGACGGAGGCCGCGTACTGCTCTCGCCGCTCTCGTCGGGAACGCTGGCTGCCCGCCTGCGCTCCCCGGCTCTGCCGGGAGGGAGCGACCTGCCCGGCCGGAAAAAAACCGGATCCGGAAGCCGGAGAGCCGGAGAAGAAGAAAAAGAAAAGCCGTAAAGCGAAAGAAGGAAAAACCGAAAAACCGGATGGCGGAGGTCGGGCAGACCGCATCCGGATCAAAACAGAAAGACAAACAGGAAAAAAGAAGCTCCGACCGCGGCGGCAGAAACTCCGTGGCGGAAGGAGAGTGAACGCCGAACAGGCAGAAAAGAGAAAGAGAAGCATATGGAACATCAGACCGAACAGCACCACGCGTACGGCGACAGCGAAATCCAGGTCCTGGAAGGACTCGAAGCGGTCCGGAAACGGCCGGGCATGTACATAGGAACGACCTCCTCCCGGGGCCTGCACCATCTCGTATATGAGATTGTGGACAACTCGATCGACGAGGCGCTGGCGGGGGAATGTGACGCCATTACCGTGACGCTGCATGCAGACAACAGCGTGTCGGTCCGGGACGACGGACGCGGTATTCCCGCCGGAATGAACGAAAAGCTGGGGAAGCCAACGCTGGAGGTGGTGTATACCGTCCTGCACGCGGGCGGAAAATTCGGCGGCGGCGGGTATAAAATCGCCGGCGGTCTGCACGGTGTGGGTGCGTCGGTCGTGAATGCACTTTCGGAATGGGTCGAGGTCGAGAACAGCCGGGACGGACATGTCTATACGATCCGCTTTGAGCGCGGCAAGGTGGCGCGCCCCTTCCGCTGTGAAGGGGAAACCGACCGGCACGGTCTGTATGTGCGCTTCAAGCCCGACGCGACCCTGTTTGAAGAGACCGTGTTCGATTACGACACCATACTGACCCGGATGCGCGAACAGTCCTTTCTGAACGCGGGTGTCCGGATCATCCTGACCGACGAACGGCCGGGCAAGGAGCAGAGCGAGGTGCTGCATTATGAAGGAGGTCTTGTCTCGTTTGTCGAGTATCTGACCAGGATCCGGAGCGTCACGCCCCTGCACCCCACCCCCATCTATATGAAGGGGGAAAAGAACGGTTCGGTCGCCGAGGTCGCGATGCAGTACAACGACAGCTACAACGAATCCATCCTCTCCTTTGCCAACAATATGACCACCATCGAGGGAGGGACGCACGAGACCGGGTTCAAGCAGGCGCTGACCCGGGTACTGAACGACTATGCGCGGCGGACCGGCGTTCTGAAGGACAGCGACAAAAATCTGTCGGGCGAGGATGTGCGGGAGGGCCTTTGCGCGATCATCTCGGTCAAGCTGGAGGACGCGCAGTTTGAGAGCCAGACCAAGGCCAAGCTCGGCAACTCGGAGATCCGGACGCTTGTGGACAATGTGGTGGGCAATGCCCTTACCGAATTTCTGGAAGAAAACCCGGCGGTGGGTCGGATTATCCTCGATAAAGCGCTTTCTGCCAGCCGCGCCCGGGAGGCGGCGCGGAAAGCGCGGGAGCTGACCCGGCGCAAAAGCGTGCTGGAGGGATCTTCCCTGCCCGGAAAGCTGGCCGACTGCCAGGAAAAACGGACCGAGCTGACCGAGCTTTATCTGGTGGAGGGAGACTCGGCAGGCGGCTCGGCCAAGGACGGACGGGACAGCCGCTATCAGGCAATTCTGCCGCTGCGCGGCAAGGTCCTGAACGTCGAAAAAAGCCGGCTGGACAAGGTCTATACCAACGCGTCGCTGATCCCGATCATCCAGGCGCTGGGCTGCGGAATCGGGGAGGAATTTGATCTTGCCAAGCTGCGCTACGGAAAAATCATCATCATGGCGGATGCGGATGTGGACGGTGCGCATATCGGGATCCTTCTGCTGACCTTCTTCTTCCGGCATATGCGCCCGCTGATCGAAAACGGCCATATCTACCTGGCCAAGCCGCCGCTGTTCAAGATCCGCAAGGGAAAGAACGAACGCTATGCCTTCTCGGACGCCGAGCGCGACCGGATCATTGAGGAGATGGGTGGCAATATTGAGGCCGAGCGCTACAAGGGCCTTGGTGAAATGGACGCCGAACAGCTGTGGGAGACGACGATGAACCCCGAAACCCGTACGATTCTGCGGGTGGAGATCGGAGACGCACTGGCCGCCGACGAGACCTTCTCCCATCTGATGGGGGACGACGTGGAACCCCGCCGCCTCTTTATTGAAAAGAATGCCCGCTTTGTGGAAAACCTGGATATCTGAGAGGAGAAACCATGAGCAAGAAACATGTGCATCTGAGTGAAAATATCGAATTTCCCGATCAGAAGATCCTGCCGCAGAATATGGAGAAGCGGGTGCGGCAGTCCTTTCTCGAATATTCCATGAGCGTCATCACCTCGCGCGCCCTGCCGGACGTGCGGGACGGGATGAAGCCGGGACAGCGCCGGATCCTGTATGCCATGTACGAGGATCATCTGACCAGCGATAAGCCCTTCCGCAAATCGGCCACCAC
Organism: uncultured Clostridia bacterium; assembly: GCA_944384545.1. Classification (GTDB taxonomy): domain Bacteria; phylum Bacillota; class Clostridia; order Oscillospirales; family CAG-272; genus UBA1740. The sequence goes on from CALWTT010000019.1 coordinate 10,585, forward strand.
GGTCGGTAATGTGCTGGGCCGCTATCATCCGCACGGGGATGCGGCGGTCTATCAGACCATGGTGCGTATGGCACAGGACTTCTCGCTGCGCTACCCGCTGATCGAGGGACACGGCAACTTCGGCAATGTGGACGGGGACGGCGCCGCTGCCTACCGGTACACCGAGGCGAGAATGGCGAAGATCGCAAACGAGCTGATGGACGGGATCGAAAAGAATGTCGTCGATATGGTTCCGAACTTCGATTCGAGCCGGAAGGAGCCGACGGTGCTTCCGTCGCGCTTCCCGAACATTCTGGTCAACGGCTCGGTGGGCATTGCGGTCGGTATGGCCACCAATATTCCGCCGCACAACCTGCGCGAGGTCATCGACGGCGCGATCTACCGCATCGATCATCCGGAGTGCAGCGTGCCGGAGCTGATGCAGTTTATCAAGGGCCCGGACTTCCCGACGCATGGCATCATCTACGGGACGCGCGGCATTGAGGAGGCCTATGCAACCGGTCACGGCCGGATCCTTGTCCGTGCCCGCTGCCAGGTCGAGGAGGAGCATCACCGCATCGTCGTGACCGAGATCCCCTATATGGTCAACAAGAGCCAGCTGGTGCGGGCGATCGCCGATCTTGTCAATGACAAGAAGATCGAGGGGATCACCGACCTGCGCGACGAATCCGGCCGCGCGGGCATGCGGATCGTGATCGAGTACCGCCGGGACGCCAACGGCGAGGTGATCCTGAATCAGCTCTATAAATATTCCCAGCTGCAGGATACCTGCGCGGTCAATATGCTGGTGCTGGTGGGCGGGGAGCCCAAGGTGCTTTCCCTGCCGGCGATCCTTGACTGCTACCTGCGCTTTCAGGAAGAGATCATTGAGCGCCGGACGCAGTTTGACCTGGAAAAATCCCTGCGGGAGATGCATATCCTCGAGGGCTACCAGACGGCGATCGACCACATCGACGAGGTCATTGCGATGATCCGTGCGAGTTCGTCGGTTCCGGAAGCCAAGGCCACGCTGATGGAGCGGTTCAGCCTCTCGGACGCACAGGGCCAGGCGATCGTGGAAATGCCGCTTGGCAAGCTGTCCGGCCTCGAACGGCAGAAGATCGAGGAGCGACTTGCACGGCTTGCCGAGATCGTCTCCGATCTGCGGGATATTCTTGCGCGGCCGGAGCGCGTGCGGAGCATCGTGAAGGAAGAAATGACGGTTCTGCGCGACCGGTACGGCGATGAACGCCGTACGCAGATCGAGGAGGCGACGGCCGAGATTGCGCTGGAAGACCTGATTGAGCGGCATACCTGCGTGATCACCATGACGCGCGAGGGCTATATCAAGCGACTGCCGGCGGATACCTATTCGGCACAGAACCGCGGCGGGAAGGGTCTGATCGGCATGACGACCAAGGATGAGGACTTCGTCGATCAGCTTCTGGTGGCAAACAGCCACTCCTATCTGATGCTCTTTACCAATCAGGGTCGCGTATATACGGTCAAGGCCTACCGCATACCGGAATCCTCGCGCACGGCAAAGGGAACCAATCTGGTGAATATTCTCGATCTGTCCGAGGGGGAGAAGGTGACGGCGCTGATCGCGGTCAATGCATTCCCGGCGGACGAATATCTGACGATGGTGACGCGGCGCGGCATTATCAAGCGCACCCTGCTTTCGGAGTATGCGATCCACCGGCGCGGGGGCAAGATCGCGCTGGGACTGGACGAGGGAGACGAGCTGTGGTTTGTGCGGCATACGCGCGGAGACGGTGAGCTGGTCATCGCTACCGAGATGGGACAGGCGATCCGGTTCCGGGAGGACACGGTGCGCCCGATGGGACGCAGCGCGCGCGGCGTGATCGGGATCCGGCTGAGCGGCGACGATTATGTGGTGGGCGTTGCGGTCGTGGACGACAGCAAGACCCTGCTGACGATCACCAAGGGCGGGTACGGCAAGCGTACGGCCTTTGCGGATTTCCGCATGATGAAGAACCGGGGCGGCATGGGCGTGACCTGTCAGAGGATCACCGATAAGACCGGCCGTCTTGCCTCGATTGCAACGGTGGACGAGACCGATGACGTCATGATGATCACATCGTCGGGCACGGTGATCCGCATTCCGGTAGCGGGGATTCCGGTCTATTCGCGTTCGGCGGGCGGCGTCATTGTGATGCGGCTGGATGCGGAGGACGAGATTCTTTCGTTTGCCCGCGTCGAAAAAGAAGAGGAAATCCTGCGCGAGGTGGCGGAGGCGGACGCGGCAGCGCCGCCGGTCGAAGAGGAGGATGCAGCGCTGTGGGAATCGACCGCATCGGACGGGGAGAACCCGGAAGACGGTGCCCCGGAGCCCGACGAGAGGGAACCTGCAGAGAGCGAAGAGTCCACGGACACCGAGGATCTGACGCACCCCGGAGTTTCTGACGGCGAAGACCTCGTTTGATTTTGTGACAAGGCCCTGCCGGACCTGTTTTGTCACGGTCAGGCCAGCAGCATCTCTCTTTGCGGCATACCGGGCATTTGCAACACACGCCCGCCTCTCTTTCCCCGCCGCAGCGGCTTTTCGGGTTTTTCGCCAGGCCTTTTTGCAAAAAGGCCGACACCCCCCGCGCTCATCCGCAGCCACCAGGCCGTGCCGCGGCGCCCATTACCCCGCACTTCGCCGGAGGCGCCGCCTTCCGCACTTCGTTGCGGGTGCGCGGCCGCGCCGTGTCAACACCACCCCCGCGCCGCAGCGCCCGCATTTGGCGAACACCGCCTTCGTTTTTCCCCGCTGCCGCCGGCACCGTCTTTTATATCCCCGTCCCGCCCATTTCCCGTACAAGCCCGCTCCGTCCCGCGTCCGGCGCCGGAACGGGCGGGGCGCCCGGGCGCGGGAGGGAACATGGCGGAAGCGAAGCCTGTCTGTTTCTGCCACCGGCACCGATATTTTGCGGCACACCGGGCATTTGCAACACACGCCCGCCTCTCTTTCCCCGCCGCAGCGGCTTTTCGTTTTTTTCGCCAGTCCTTTTTGCAAAAAGGCCGACACCCCCGCGCCCTGCCCGCCGGCCGCCATTCCACCGCCCACAGGAGGCTTTTCCATGAAAAAGAACCAGCCCGCTTCTGCACAAAGTCCTTGCTCCGACCGGGGTGCCTGCGGCCGGTCGGATGCCGACGTCCTCTCTACGACCGAACAAACGGGCGGCGGCCGTACGGAAAAGAACCGGAGCTCCGGGCCGAAGGACAATATGATTGCCGTTCCCGTTGCAGAAGACAGGGATTCCGGGGAAAGGGGCGGCTTTTCCGCAGATATGTGTAACGCCACCCCCACAGAAAAGAGCACCGACCTGTGCGACGCTTCCGCTTGTACCGCCGCTCCCGATCCTGCGGTGTCTGACGACCGTGACCTTTCCGATGGCGCGGCCGCCGAGGAAGAGCACACCGTCGGCGGAGAAACCGAGCTTCTGCCTCCCGGAACCCCCGGCGCGGACAACGCCGGAGGAATGGGTGCCTCCTCCCGGGCGGCGTCTCGCAGGAGCCGGCTCCGCTCGGTGCCGTGGGGGCTTGTGGCGGCCATCCTGTTCAACACCGTATGGATGCTCACGGTGTATGAGATCGCGATTCTCCGCCTTTTTACCGCCATGTTCTGGATCTATTTTGCCGCACTGGCGGGCGGGGTCCTTGCTTACGTTGTATATAACCGCGGCTTTTCGCGTCTGCGCCTGACGGAGGACGACCTTCCCCGCTCCTGGAGTGCTTCCGAAAAAGCGGCGTTCCTTGCCGAGGGGCAGCAGCGCCTGCGGCGCTCCCGCTGGGCACTCGCCTTTCTGATTCCGCTGCTGATCACCTTCCTTTACGATATGACGGCGCTGTTTTTCGGTGACTTCTTTGAGAATCTGTTGCCGGGCATCCGGTGGCCGCGATGAACCGGGTGACGGTGATCTGCGTCGGCACGCGCCTGGAGCCGTGGCTTGCTGAGGCAGTCGGAGAATACGAAAAGCGGCTGCAGACCTATTGCCGCGTGGAGACGGTCGCGGTGCGGGAAGAGCGGGTGACCGATGAGGGAGATGCGGCCGCGATCCGCGCCGCTCTGCGCGCCGAAGGAGAGCGGATCCTTGCACGGATCCCCCCGGATGCCTTTACGGTGGCGCTCTGCGTGGAGGGGGAGCAGACCGATTCGGAAACGCTGGCCTCGCGGCTGGGTGAAGCGCTGGACCGGAGCGGAAAGCTGTGCTTTGTGATCGGCTCCTCGTACGGACTCGATGCGGCGGTAAAACAAGCAGCGTCGCTGCGGCTCTCCTTTTCCCGGCTGACCTTTCCGCATACATGGATGCGGGCGCTGCTTCTGGAGGCGGTGTACCGTTCCTTTTCGATCCGTGCGGGGCGGCGTTATCACAAATAGACGCTCCTCCCTGCCGGCGTTTCGGATTCCTGCCATACAACGCCGCTTTTTGCAACACACGGAGCATGCCTTTCTTCTGCCCGACGCAAGTACGCCCGGATCGTTGCTTCTCCTGCGCCGCAGGTAAGCTTCTGCCCGGCGCCGACATTTCTCTCACGCTTTCCGGATGCGTCGCAGACAAGGCGTTTGTCATACGAAACACCTGACTTATGCAACACACGCCCTGCCTCTTCCCCGCGTCCGGCGCCGGAACGGGCGGGGCGCCGGACGCGGGGGAAAGCCCCGGCCGCGATTTTTGTTGTGCTCCTGCTTCTGAAAGACCGCGGGGAAAAACAGGAAAGCGGCGAAGACGGTTGTCTGCGCCCGCCGACTTTGGCCGTGGTGGCGGATGCTTTTCTGCTTTACACTTCTGTCCGGCCGGGAGCGAAGGTATTGCGTTTCTTCCCTTTTTACCACCTCGATCCGGTGAAGGTGGGGAAATGAACGCCCCGCCGCGCGGTTTTTCGTTTTTTCGCCAGGCCTTTTTGCAAAAAGGCCGATACCTCCCCGCCTGTTCCGGTACCGTGCTTTTGCGGCACAAAGGCCGATACCCCCGCGCTCATCCGCGGCCACCGGACCGTGCCGCGGCGCCCATTACCCTGCACTTCGCCGGAGGCGCCGCCTTCCGCACTTCGCTGCGTGCGCGCGGCGCACCGTGTGAACACCACCCCCGCGCCGCGGCGCCCTGTAACTGCATCGCCCCGTGCCGCAGCGACAGGAAAATCTCTCAAAATCCTGAAAAGGAGCCCTGTATGAAAAAATTTGTTGCGCTTTTTCTCGCCCTCCTGCTTGCCCTTCCTCTGTTGAGCTCCTGTGCCAGGCTGAATACCGACGGGCTGCTTACGGCTGCTCCCGATCTGATACGGCGCTCCGCCTTCTTCAACGATATCTATTACGGCGCCGGCATCCCGTATAATTCTCTGGCCGAACCGGCTATCGGCGTCTACTACTATGCCGATCCGGATTTTCTTTCGGAGCATGGCTTCTCTACCGTCGATGAGCTGAAGGCTATGACGCGGGAGGTTTTCTCCTCCGCCTATTGTGAGGATATCTTTCAGTATGCCTTTTCGGGTTTTGCTGCGGAGGGCGGGTATGTATATGCGCGGTACAGTTCCAGTCAGGCGGTGAACCTGCGGGACGAAGAGGAAACCATCCTTGTCTCCTCGGCGCAGGAGGGGATGCTCAATCAGGTCGGCAGTACCGCCTACCATTACGACACCCTTCGTATTGCGGAGGTAGGAGGGGATTATGCCAAAGTCGCGATCACGGTAACGGTGACATACCTGCCGGATGAAGAGCATCCGGACGGATATACCCAGGAGGACGAGCTCCTGATCCGTTTTGTCTATCAGGACGGTTGGCGGATTGACAGCGCCACCTACTGATTTTTTCGACTTTTGACGCCGGCGCCATCTTTTTGCAACCTGCCCGGCGCCTGTTTTTTCCCCGCGCTTGCGTCGGGCACCGTTCTTTTACAGCACACCAGCGCTCTTTTATAGCCCGCCCGCCTTTTCCGCTGCACCCGGTGCCGGAACGGGCAGGGCGCTCGCCCTTTTCCCGGGGAATACCCAATCCGCTGCTTTTTCCCCGCCGTTTGCGAGCGTCCTCCCCGCCGCGCCTGGATTCCTCCCGCGTCCGGCGCCGGAACGGGCGGGGCGCCGGACGCGGGAGAGAAAACCGGCCGCAATTTTCGTTGTGACCCTCCTCCTGAAAGGGTGCGGGGAAAACCGGAAAGCGGCGAAGACTGTCTATCTCCGCCGCCGACATGGACAGTATACGGCACGCCGGGCATTTATAACGCACGCCCTGCCTGTTTTCCCCGCCGCGCGGCTTTTGCAGTTTTTCGCCAGGCCTTTTTGTAAAAAGGCCGACAGTCCCGCGCCTTCGTACACTGCGTCCCGCAGCTATGGTCCACCCCTTAACGGATCCACGCCAATTTTTGCAAGGCCCTGTACGCTGCCTTTGCCGCGGCTCCTGCACTGCCTGGAGAAAACAGAAAACGGCAACCGGAAAAATCCGATTGCCGTATGCGGAACTGGAGCTGCTACCCGGATTCGGACCGGGGACCTCATGCTTACCAAGCATGTGCTCTACCGACTGAGCCATAGCAGCGCGTCCGATACTGTATTATAGCAGACGGCGTGGTGTTTGTCAAGACGGAAAGCAAAGAAAATCCAAAGTCTTTGCCGTTTTCGTCCGGGGGCGGTGGTTGCAGCGTATTTTTCCGGAACGGTGTGGCCGGTGCTCCGGCGGGTTGACCTTATGGCGTTTTTTTGTATCGCATTGCCATTCTTTTCTTTCCGCAGGCCCCGTGTGTCGCCAAAGCCCCTGTTTTTCCGAATAGCATCTGCGCATCGTACCCCGCCGCAGCGGCTTTTGCCGTTTTTCGCCAGGCCTTTTTTCAAAAAGGCCGCCACCCCGCGCTCATCCGCGGCCACCGGGCCGTGCCGCAGCCACCGTGTCAACACCACCCCTGCGCCCGGCGCGCTTCCTCTTTGCTCCGCATTGCGCCTGCCCGTTCCGGCGCTTGGCTTTCCTCCACATTTTTGCCCTGATACAACCACTCGACCTTTTCCGCTGCACCCGGCGGAACCCGCGCCCGGCGCCCCGCCCGTTCCGGCGCCGGACGCGGGAGGAAAAACCAGCCGCAATTTTCGTTGTGACCCACCTCCTGAAAGGGTTCGGGGAAAACAGGAAAGCAGCGAAGACCGTCTATCTCCGCCGCCGACATGGACAGTATACGGCACGCCTGGCATTTATAACGCATGCCCTGCCTGTTTTTCCCCGCCGCAGCGCTTTTTGCCGTTTTTCGCCAGGCCTTTTTTCAAAAAGGCCGCCACCCCGCGCTCATCTGCGGCCACCGGGCCGTGCCGCAGCCACCGTGTCAACGACACCCC
>CALWTT010000020.1 GCA_944384545.1 uncultured Clostridia bacterium
CATATAGTCACCACATCCCACGGAAATTTCGTGGCCGTCCACCGCCACCGCAATGCCTCCGTCCTCCACATGAGAGAGCGCCGTTTCCCCAGACAGACCGAGTTCCGCTGTTGCTGCACGAAACACGCTGTCAAGCGGACCGCCCACCACGGAAAACAGGCTGGCTACCTGATACAGTACACGGTCCAGCGCGCTGTCTCCGTACAGCTTGATGCGCTTGACATGAACATTGCGTCCGGGGAAAGCCTCCACATCCTCAAAAGCAAACGCCTGTACATCACTGTATTCATGCGCCGACACCTCCCCAACCACAGCGCATCGGTTGGCCGATGCACGCCGCGAAAGTGATGCATACGGGTAGGAATGAATAAACAGAAGGCAAACCGGAAGTCCTGCCGTAAACGAGAGGCAAAGCGCCGCGCATGCGTCGGTCAGGCGGTTGGTAAGTACACCGGTCAGCGCTGCTGTCAGGACCGATACTCCCAGTGCAACAAGCAACAGAATCCGCGCGGCTTTCTCATTCTCGCACCGACGCGTGGTACGGGTGATGAATCCGGTGGTAAAATCAATTTTCCGGACGCTTACCAGTCGCGCGTCTTCCGGCAAATCCGAAAGTGCCTTTGCTTCTGCTTCCGAAGTACGGACCGAGCTTACTGCGCACGCAAGTTTATCCCCGGCCGATGACAACAGGCGGAAAGCAGAAAAGTCCGCACGCAGATGGCGATACTCCGCCACCGCCGAAAACAATCCCGCTACGGCAATCACTACGCTGAAAAAGCGTGGCGAAGAGTCCCGCGTCAGATACAGCAGGTTGTCATAGACAACAAACAGTAGGAACCCGCATGTCAAAAAGAGCTCCGGCAATACGCGCCCGTCCCACAAACCACGCACCGCTCTGACAATCGGCGGCAGACTCAGAACCGTACAAAGCAACAAGGCCAGAAGATTGATGGCGGTAGCCGCATCCGATGATGCAAAAACCGGTCCAAGGGATTTCCCCATCAGATGAATGTTTTCGCTGACCAAAAGAAAAGTCGCCAAAAAAGCCAATGCAAAAATACGGACAGCCGTCCAGCTGATTGCCGTTCCGAAGCGACGCGCAAAACGGCTGATCTGATTGCGGGAGGTATATTCATTCGCGATCGTTTTTGCATCGTATATTCCCTCTGTCAGGATTTCTTCTTCTTTGACGGTTGGGTGACGAGAGGCGACAAAACGGCGGAAACGCTTATACCGGCGACGACCGGAAAAGCGGCTTTCCAAAGAAGACAGTCCGGATGCCGATTCTTTCTGTCCGTCCGCCAACGAAGAACCGTCCTGTGATATGCCGTGCTCCGACTCACCTCCATCGTTGCCCCCGGAAGCGCGCACTGCCGCCTCGTCCGGTACCGACCTCTCTCCGGACGGAACTTCTGATACCGCTCCGGGCATCGTTCCTTCTTTTTCGGTCATCTGAGACAACATCTCTGAATAAACACGGCTTTCCGTGTCTTTCTTCTGTTGTTCTTTTCCCGGAACATCAAAAGGACCACGCCGCTCCCGCTTTCCGGAAGGCGCACGAAAATCCATCGGAATCTGCTCGCCGACAAGCGGACGATTGGAAAGATAATCTTCCGGACGTATACTCCCCGACGTATGGGCACGGTTGCCTCTGATAGACGAAGCCGAACCATCGCTTTTCCCGCACGTGCCTGTTTTTTCGGTATCCATGTCGGTTTTACGCAAAAGCGTCTGAAAATCTCCGTCATAGGAATCTTCCTCCGCCTCCGATTCAATCAGCTCCACGTTTCCGGAAGCAGTTGCGTCATTGACGGGCGCTGCATACGATGGCGGAGGCATATCCGACGGCCCGTGTGTTGTAAAGACCGGATCCTCTCCAATTTCCTCCACAGATTCCCCATCCGGAAGATGTACCGATTTACCAGCACCGTTCCGCTGTATCTTCGGCATTACCTCTACTTCGACCGCATACCCGTTCTCCGCATCAGGCGTCGGCGGGCACTCCTCCGAAGCATCCTTCTCTACGCTTCCTCTGCTTTCCTTTACAAGCCCGTGATTCTCTGCGCTTCCTGGCGATGCGCGGAAAAGAAGCTCCGCCTCCTGCTCGGATATCTGTGTACTATCATCCAGCAGACCATCCGTCAATTCCGATACATCCGCCTCTGCTTTTTTTCTGTCGGTAAACAGCGCAGAAAAACGCTCGGTTGCCGTTTTTCTCTTTTCCGGTTCCTGCATCGGCTGTGCTTCTATGGCGTGTTCTTCACGGTAGATCGGTTCGTTTCCATCCGTTCCTACATTTACAGACATAACCGTACTGCCGCTCCGTACAGAGCCATTGGCGCCTTTTTTCCCCGGAACTGACCGCATTTCGCTCTTTCTCTTAAGATATTCAATATCCCTCGTTTCTTCTGTCTCTTCCGAATCTGTAGCGTCCGGTCTTTGTTTTTTTCCTTTCCAGCGCAGTGCGTCCGCAAAATCCTCTACACTTACCGTCTCCGCAAGGTCCTCCAACGGCTCCGGCGTATATAAATCTTCCTCGTCCATGCCAATTCCCACATCTGCTTCGCCCGGAAAATAGCGTGCAACATCTGCCGCATCCACTTCCCGGCCTTTATCCGATGTGAAAGATGCCGCTTCTCGGCTTCCTTTCTCCATTGCAGGGGCGTTATACTGCACTTCTTCCGTTGCTTTCTCTCCCGCGGCCATTTCTTCCGAAATCCCGGAAAAATCAGACATATCAGCATATTTTCCTTTTCTGTCAGAAATCGGGGGAACAACGGTTGTACTTTTTTCCTTATTCGGGGGAACGACAGTTGTACTTTTTTCCTTATTCGGCGGCACAACTGCTGCCGGGGACATTGGTTCTGGAAAATTCTCCGCTACTGTTTTCTCAGCAACTGCCCGTACTGCTTCCTCGTTCGTTCCCTTCTCCTTCGATATCGATTCCGCGGATTTCTCTTCTTTTCCCATCGCATTGCTTGCCGCTGCCTTCAGTGCTTTCTGTATCTCTCGCTCAGACGCATCGGATTCTTCCTCGTCCGATGCAGCGCTGTCCTTGCCTGAGAATTTTTGACGCTTGTTTTTATGCATATCTGCTGCAGGAAGCCCCGCGGCTTCTTCTGTTTCTTCCGCTTCTTCCGGGGGAAGATCCTTTACACTCTGACGAAGTCGATCCAACATCTGCTGAATCGGATCATTTTTCTGTTCCTCTTTTTTCTGCTTATCCGCCATTACCAGCTCCTCCTTCCGTAAGGCATTCGCTATCGCCCTGTACTGTGACGCTGTCGGGCAACTTCACACAAAAGCACCGCGCCCGCCGCCGATACATTCAGGGAATTGATTTGTCCGTACAGCGGAATCGATACTGCGAAGTCGCACTTTTCACGAACCAGTCGCGATATTCCCGCACCTTCACTCCCCAATACCAACGCAGTCGGGCCGCGCATTTCTGTCTCGTAATACGATCTACCGTTCATATCCGCCGCATATATCCAGACTCCTTGCTTTTTCAGCCAGTCTATGGCTGTGGACAGATTGCTTACCTTCGCAATACGGAGATGCTCTATTGCACCAGCAGACGTTTTAGATACAACGGCAGTCAATCCGGAAGAATGGCGTTTGGGCAGAATCAGGCCGTGTGCTCCCGCACATTCTGCCGATCGGATCAGGGCGCCAAGATTATGCGGATCGGTGATTCCATCCGCCAGCACAAGCAAAGGAGGTTCGCCGCGTTCGGAAGCGTATGCCAGAATCTCCTCCATACGCACATAGTTCCGCTCCGCCGCCATCGCCAGAATCCCCTGGTGCGATGCGTGCCCGCACATCTGATCCAGTTTCCGCCGATCCACTTCCACTACCGGGATCCGACGTGTAATCGCCTCGCCTACCAACGCCACGATGGAGCCCGTCCGATCTCCGCGCGCAACATAAATTTTATCGATATCCCGGCCTTCCGACAGCAACTCCCGTACCGCGTTCCGACCGTAAACATAGGGCACATCCCGGAGCGTTACATTCTCAGGTCCCGAGTCGGGAGAGATGTCTTCTTCCGGTTGACAGGACAGCGCTCCTGCTCGCCGCATGGCATCCGTGTGGTATGAAATACGTTGCCCCCGCCCCGATATAACGGGGGCTTTTTTCCGTTCTTTCACTTCTGCCCCTCCCTTTTTCTCTTACATTATGTAAAATTATAGCATACATTTTTCGCTTTGTACAGTTATTCCGACAAAAAAAGATGCGCGGTATTACCGCGCATCTTTTTTGTATCCGTACGCTGAACTCAGTTGCCTCTTCTCAGCGCAAAGCACTCGCTGCAATACACAGGCTTGCCCTCGGTAGGAGTGAAGGGCACCTTGCACTCCTTCCCGCAATCAGCGCAGATGGCCGAGAACATCTCGCGCGCACCCTTTGCGCCGTTCTTACGGGCATCGCGGCATGCTTTGCATCTCTGAGGTTCGTTCTGGAACCCCTTCTCCGCATAGAATTCCTGCTCACCTGCCGTGAACACAAATTCGTTGCCGCAGTCCTTGCATTTCAGTGTCTTGTCCTGATACATGTTTTCTACCTCGCTTTGATCTGGTGTTTTTCGCCCCTAGACGGATTCCAACCGACGCCTTTGATAACAACGCTCTCCCTTAAGCTATTGGAGCATATAATATTTATTTCAACGGAAAGAATGTTTCTTCATTCTAACCGAGTTTTTGTCGCAGCTTGGAAAGAAGACGCGTTATCGCATTGCGTACCGATTTCTCCGTTCTGCCAAGACGGTTCGCCATCTCCTCAACCGAAAGGCCTTGCATGTACAGTTCAAATACCTTCTGCTCGTATGTCGACAATTCCTTTGTAATGCGCGCCAACAGTGCTTTCACATTTTCCTGTTCAACCACCGTATCCTGGAACGATTCATATATATTTTCTTCTTCTTCGTCCAATGACACGATAATCGGTATACCGGCCTTTTCTGCTGCTTGCCTGCGACGCTTTTCCTGCCGGTACCGGCTTTTCAGTGCATTGTCGATACAAATTTCTGCATACAGGCCAAAGGTTACTTCCTTCATTGGGCGGTAACGCATCGCCGCCCGGTGTAACGCAAAGATCGCTTCCTGCTCTGTGTCTGCTTTTTCATCCTCTCCGGCTTTGCCCGCATAACGTGCAATCTTCTTCTGCAACAGAGGACGGTATCGCTCCAGCAATTTGGGAAATGCAGCTTTTTCTTCCGCGCGCACGGCTGTCAGCAGATCTTCCAAATCATCGTCTTTCGATCGCTCTTCCGACATCCGTACTCTCCATTCTGTCGCTTCTGCCGACATCATTGTATTTATTATAGCATTATTGTCACGCTTGTCAATAGTTTTTTTAAAAAAAATTCACCTGTCAGCCACTCCTGCTCCGCTCTCTTCTCATTCTAATGCATACTCTGCGTCTCCCGAAAGTACAGCCACCATGCGTCGATATATTTCTTCGGGTTCCTTCTCGAACTTCTTCTCCATTCGTTCCGCCTGCAGCCGTGAGGATACACATAGATCTACTCGTAGCAGCTCTCCCTCCGGGTCCGATATTTCGCAATGCAACGTGTATCGATGATCCGCCCGCTCACGAACCTCCGACTTGCATGTCGCATTCCGTTTACGGAACGAAAGAAGCCGCAGTGCGCTTTTCAAACTCTTTTCACGGATCGACTGCAACAGGTTGCTCTGCAATTCCGATGCGACCATTTTCCCAGTCGGGGATATGGCATAGTATACTTTTCCGTCCTTCTCATCTTCCAGAATATGCCCTTGTTCCCGCAATTGTGAAAAGCATTCCGCAAAGTCAAACCGGCTTACATATCCGTTCTGAACAATAATATCATGTACCGTACTGTAATCCAGAGGATAGTCGATGCTGTCCAGAAGAAACAGAATGAAAATCTTGATGTCTGTCGGATCGCTCATTCCGTCATGTCGCTGTTTCATATTTCCTCCCTCAACAGGATCGGGGTTGCGCGGAACCCTTCCGGCAACCCCGATCCTTCTGTTTTTACTCAGCCACAATATCTCCCGCTTCAATAATCAGGTGACTGTGGTAATTCCGCATCTCCGTGCGCGTATATACATTGTATCCGTAATAACTCGTATATACACGATCCAACTCTCCGCTGATCAATGTCGCACTCTGATTGAACAGAATCGGCATGACCGGCATCTCTTCCAGCAGCAGCTTCTCTGCCTCGTGCAGGATCTCCGTACGCGCTGCCAGATCCTTTTCGGCATACGCATTATCCATCAGCGTGTTGTATGCCGCATTGTTGAAGCCGCATACATGCGTACGGGTCTCGGAGGGATTGATGCCTCCCATCCGGATCCCGTTTCCGGACAGCTCGTAGCTGAAACTTGCCAGCGCAGAAAATGCATCCGGAGACAGCATCTGATAATCGATGCCCACTACATTGTATCCGTCAAAGCCATTCGTCGTATCCGCATCATTTACACGGTAGGCTTCCTGGATCGTATCTGCATACAGGTAAATCGGTTCTTCCTTCTTTTCATCCTCATAGACAACGATGCTGGTCGAGGTCCGTGCTACTTTCAGAATGCTCACTGATACACCAGCGCGATCAAACAGCGTTTCCCATGCTTCAATAACCGCATCTGCAATGGCGTTCTCTTCTTCATTGTCACGGATCAGGAGGCGAATGCTCCCGCCGCTGTAACCGTCCTCCCGAACCGCAGACTCTACCAACGCTACCGCCTCATCCATCTGGGCGCTTGTCGACAGCGCATAATCGCTTGCCGCCGTTACCGCACTGAAGGATCCCCCCGCACCGTTGTATACACCGTGCGAGATAAATCCGGTCGCCGGCACGCCAAGCCCTTTCATGACTTCGGTTACAATCTGCTGGCGGTCGATTGCATACGCCAGCGCACGGCGCACTTTCGCGTTCGAGAACACAGGATCGGTATTGTCAAATACATATGTATAGGTAGAGAGCATATTGCTCACCCGGGCCTGGCTCAGATATGCTTCGCGCTGTTCCAGCGGAATATCGCCTGCAATGAATATGGTTCCCTCCAGAAATTCCTCAAAAGCTTCGTCCAGTTCTGTATCCCAGTAGGTCAGAAATTTATATGGAGTCACATACAGGTCCTTGGAATTCAACCCGCCCTTGTCGCGACGGTAATAGTTGTTGCGCTCCAAGCGGAACTGATGTCCCGTCGGGTTTACCGGATCTTCCGCATCCGCCGTATATTCCATTGAACGGATAGCAAACGGTCCATTGGTTACAATATAAGGGACCGATTTCGTCCAGTAATCGTCACGGTCCGCACGGGTCACCGCCGATTCCTTCACCGGCGCCAGCGCAATCGATGTGAGATTCCGGAGAAAATTCTGCTGGGCTTCGCTGTCCAGCTCTTCTTCAAAGGTTATTGTCAGCGTCTGATTCTGGTCTGTAATCGCTACATCGTCCACCGATTTGTCGTTGCACAGCTTTGCATCCCGGGCGTATTTGATTTCATACAGCAGCGATGCAGCCTGACACGGAAAATCCGGATCCAGAATCCGCTTCCATGAATACACCACATCCGACGCCGTCACATCCGAGCCGTCATTCCACATGGTATTCCGCAGCTCAATATCCAGCATGTACTCTCCGCGGTATTCATAGAATCGGTAGGACTTGGCCAGTCCGTACTGCAGAGTCCCGTTGCTGTCCAAGGTGAACAGAGGCTCATATATCAAACTCATGATCTTCATCGCCTCATCGTTCGTGTACGCCTTCGCGGGATCAAAATCGTACAGTTCTCCCACAAAGTATGCGCGGATCTCTGCTCCCACATCCTCCGTCTCCGTGTCGCCGCTGCCGCAGCCGGCCAATGCAAAAAGCGGGACAACTGCACAGATCGTTGCAAGAAGCAGAGCCAGAATCTTTTTCATAACCCGGTATCCTCCAAAGAAATTCTGATATTCCGTAATTTCTATACACACCATTATACCACGCCGCCATTTTTTTTGCAATGAAAATTCCGCGAATCTTTCATCTTCGGTATTTTGCACAAACCACGTGATCATATATGTGCAACCTGAACAAGCGCCTGCCCTTTACAGAAACTACCGACTTTATTCTACAGGATTCCATATCAGATTTCCAGTCTTCATGATGGTTCTGAAATGAAAATTTTTTGTTACCTTTATTCTTTTGCACGAAAGGAGCAGCACTGTGGCCTTTGCCTTCCGTACCGATCTGGCCTGTGAACGGCAGAAGGTTGCCGGCGATATTCCCGGTATCGTTCATCGGGAATACCAGGTCGGCCCTTGCCGTATTCATTCGCTTTTCGTACCCGACATGCCGCCGTGTGCCGCCGCCTCACTCCGCGCCGGGCACTACTCCACCCTGTTCTTTCGTCCCGTCTGGGAAGCAGACGAGAGCGAACTGCGGGAAATCGGCGATATTCTCGCCTCCCTTCTCCGCGATGCCGCAACGCATCTGACACGGCGCGCGCCGGAGCGCTGCAAGATTCTCGTCGCGGGTCTCGGAAACCGGGCCCTCACGGTCGATGCCATCGGCCCCCGCACTGCCGACCGCATTCATGCCACCGCCCATCTGAAAACCCAAAAACCCGATCTGTTCCGTCAGCTGGACTGCGGCGAAATTGCCGTCCTCGCTCCGGGTACTGCCGCGCAGTCCGGTATGGAAAGCGCCGCTCTTATCCGTGCCGCCGCCAACCTCTTCTCCCCGCATCTGATCCTGACCGTCGATGCACTCGCGGCACGTGCTACCGACCGTCTGGCGTCCACCATTCAGCTCGCCGATTCCGGCACCGAGCCCGGCTCCGGAATCGGCAACCGACGCATGCCGGTCAATGCCGTCACCATGGGTTGCCCGGTTCTCTCGGTCGGCGCGCCTACTGTTACCGATACGGCCACGCTGGTGCAGGATGCTCTCCTTGCACGGGGCCTTCACGAAGACGATCCCCTGCTGCATTGTGCATCCGATCATCCTGACCGTTCCTTTTTTGTCGCGCCGAGAGACTGCGATGAAATGACCGACCGTCTCTCCCTGCTTCTTGCACATGCGGTCAATGCCGCGTTCGGCTTCTTTTGCGACGGAATCGTCTGAAAACCCCCGTGCACCTGTTCTGTGCAGAAAAGGCCCACGCACAGTCGCCTCTCACGGATGTGCATCGCACGTTTCCATATAATATAGATCGCGTTCATACCCACCGCGGACAAATTCCCTGCATACTGTCATATTCCGCCGCTCCGGCTCATATCCATGTAGCGACAAAAAAGAGTACGGAGGAGTTCCATATGACCAGCACATCCATTTATCAGGATATCGCTACCCGCACCGGCGGCGATATCTACATCGGCGTTGTGGGGCCGGTGAGGACGGGAAAGTCCACCTTCATCCGGAAGTTCATGGAATGTTCGGTGATTCCCAACATCCCCGATGAGTATGACCGCACACGCGCCATCGACGAGCTGCCTCAGGCTGGCTCGGGGAAAACCGTCATGACCACCGAACCCAAATTCATTCCGGACGAGGCGGTCAATGTTCTGCTCGGCGACCGGGCGCGCATGCGCGTCAAAATGATCGATTGCGTGGGATATATCGTCCCCGAGGCTCTCGGGCAGAGTGAAGAGGGACAGACCCGCATGGTACATACCCCCTGGTCGGATGAGCCGGTTCCCTTCCGTGAGGCCGCCGAGATCGGAACGCGGAAGGTGATCCGTGAACATGCCACCATCGGTATCCTTGTCACAACCGACGGCAGCATCGGTGATATCCCGCGGGAAAGCTATATCGATGCGGAAGAACGCGTCGCAGAAGAGCTTGCACGTCAGAACAAGCCATACGCCGTTATCCTCAATTCTGCCCATCCCGAAAATCCGCAGACAACGGCTCTCGCCTATGAGCTTGAAAAAAAATACAATGCCCCCGTCGCGCTCATCAACTGTATGGAGCTCAATGAAGAGGACATCAGCAATATCATGGAGCTCATCCTGCAGGAGTTCCCCATTACTGAAATCGCCCTGACACTTCCCACCTGGATGCAAAGGCTCGGGGCCGATCACTGGCTCCGCCGCTCCTGTATAGAAAGCCTCGACACTGCCTGCGACGAAATCACCAAGATGGGACATGTGACTCGTGTCTTCTCGGATGTTGCCCCCAACGAAAACATCCGCGAATGGCGGGTCAACACCCTGAATCTCGCCGACGGCACCGCCGAAATCTCGCTCCTGCCTGCCGAAGGGCTGTATTATCGCGTCATGAGCGAGCTCACCGGATTCGATATTCACGACGAGGCAGATCTCATTCTTCTCATGCGCGACCTGGCCGATACAAAACGCGCCTACGACAAAGTCGCCGGCGCGCTCCACGACGTCTATTCCTCCGGATACGGCATCGTCATGCCGGACCTCAACGAGCTCTCGCTCCAGGAACCGGAAATCATCAAGCAATCCGGCAGTTACGGCGTCAAGCTCCGTGCCTCCGCACAGTCCATCCATATGATCCGTGCCAACATCGAGACCGAGATCAATCCGATCGTCGGGACCGAACAGCAATCCGAAGAACTGATCCGCTATATGCTGAACGAATTTGAGGAGAATCCCAGGAAAATCTGGGAATCCAACATGTTCGGGAAATCGCTTTATGAACTCGTCAACGAAGGGCTTCACACCAAGCTTGCTCATATGCCGGACGAATCCAGACAAAAGCTCGCCGAAACACTCGAACGCATTATCAACGAAGGAAGCGGCGGACTCATCTGCATTATTCTCTGACCGACGCGTATATTTCCGATAGCAGCGTAAGAAATGACACCCTTGCTTCTTCTAACGGACGGTCGTTTACATAGCAGTAATCGTAATGGTACGCTTCCACCAGGTCGTCCGAGTTGTTGCCGTACGCGGGGCGCGCCGGCATCCGGTTGCCGCCCCGCACAAGCAGGGTCCGGGCGCGCCCGCCGGTCGCCTCTACAAATTTCCGGATTTCCTCCCCCTCCCGGATATGCACGAACAGAATCTGCTCCGCGCTTTCCAGAAAAGAACGGTATTCCCCCATCACCCATACGGTAGGATAGTCGTTGTAGGCGACAAGCAACGCTTTCAGATCGGAAAGAAAGCGCCGGTCCCGGTCACTCTTGCCCCCTGTCCAACCACACTGCGCCGCCAGTGCCTTGACCGGTGTAATGGAAGAGATGTTCCGCACCGCATACCGCTCTGCTGCAAAATTGCACAGCGTGTCCTTTCCCACGCCGCCACGCCCGTTGATTACCAATACCAGTTTCTTCATCCCACCGCGTCCTCTTTTTTCTCACATCTTTTTTTCTTACATTATATACCTGCCTCCGCCGCTTGTCAATTCCGTGCGCCGGCAGGTTTTTTCAAAAAAGGACTTTACTTTTCCACGGGATGCTGGTATACTGAAATCATCTTACAGAAAAGGCGGTTCTTTCTTATGGAAAAGACCTTGTTCGGCCATCTCCCCGACGGCAGGGCCGTGCACCTTTATACCCTGGACAACGGTACCCTGCGCGTCGGAATCCTGGACTACGGATGTCGTATTCAGTCGCTGATTTTTGACGGTGTGGATTTCGTTTGCGGCTATGACTCTCTTGCCGGGTACCTTGCGGACGGCAGCTCGCAGGGCGCCTTCGTCGGGCGCGTCGCCAACCGTATCAAAAATGCCGCTTTTACCCTCAACGGAAAGCACTATCAGCTGGAAAAGAATGACGGCAACAATCATCTGCACGGCAGCTTCGGCTATGTTCTGTGGGACGCGCGCGTCATCGATGACACGACCCTCCTGCTGACCTATCACAGCCCTGCCAGCGAAGAAGGCTATCCCGGCAATATGAATGTCACTGTTACCTATCGTATCCGCGATGCCGCCATCCTCATGGAATACATGGCCGTCGCCGATGACGATACGCCCATCAATCTGACCAACCATTCCTATTTCAATCTGGGCGGCATCGGCTCCGGCTCTGTCCTTGCCCATGAGATGCAGATTCATGCCGACCGCATCACGCTCGTCGACAGTGAGCTCATTCCTACGGGAGAGCACAGGGATGTTGCCGGCACGCCCTATGATTTCCGCACGTTCCAACCCATAGGCGCACGGTTCGGAAACGATTTGGATGGGTACGATACCAACTTCATTCTCAACCGCGCCATTACCGAGAACCTCTTCGGTCTGTCCCTTTGGCACGCTGCTTCGGTACGCTCCGACGCTTATGCCATGGATTGCTTTACCGACATGCCCTGTATGCAGGTCTATACTGCCAATTTCCTTGGTGATGGTGAGCCGACCTTCAAATACGGCGTTGCACCACAAAAGCAACACGCCGTCTGTCTGGAAACACAGTACGAGCCGGATTCCGTCAACCACGGCGAGGGGATCCTCCGTTCCGGAGATACCTTCCACCACGCTACCGTTTACCGGTTTTCCCATCGCTGAACCTCCCCTTGTACAGCGGATCCCACAGGATCCGCTGTTTCCTTTTGCCTTGACAAACTCCGGATCCGGTAGTATACTTTTTATACCTATATCTATTATCTATCCATATGACTTCTTCTGCATGCCACCACCTTCCTCGCTTCGCCGCAGAATGTGTCCGGAAGGATATACCCCTTGTCTGCACTGTCGTCGAAAGGATGTTTTTTCATGAAATTTGATGTTGCCATTATCGGCGCC
>CALWTT010000021.1 GCA_944384545.1 uncultured Clostridia bacterium
TGCCAAACGATTTCAGGTACGCGGCGCGCGGATTATGACGCCGGGAGAAAGCATCCGGCTGTAACCCGATGGACTGCCATGATCATGAAGCCGCGTTTCCGGAATATCCAGTCATTCTACAGGAAGAGTCCGGGAAGCATGCTCCGGATCGGATGGCGGGGGAAGAAGAGAAGACGAAAAGGAAAAAGCGTATAATGAAAGATGGGCGACCACAGTTTTCGGTTATTCCGAAGTGGGCACCCATCCAATTTTATGCACTTGTGAAAAGAATTTATATGGGAAATAGCAGTTGTGATCCGGACAGTTTTATTCAAATTCCAACCGGCAAAATTCGGGTTATTTTTCAATATCCATCGTTGCCATCTGTTCTTTTGTGATTCCGTTTTTCTTTCCGTAATTTATCCAATAGGCAGAGGAGGCTTTTACAAACATTTTCGGAGAAAGAAACATGGTGGTTTGTAGTGTACAATAGTCGGCACGAAGAATAGAAGCCGCTAATTTTTTTATTTTTCTTATAACCAGTATTTTAAATGGGGTTGTCAGAATGGCTTCCCCACTGCCTATTTTCAAAACAGAACCAAAACGATAGCCGTTTTGTTCACAAAACAACTGCATCATACGAATCGCCACATCGTTTTGACGATATTCCAAAAAACCACAATTGATTAACACCGATATAACAGGTTTGCTTTTGGGCGGATTCGTTTCGAGCGTTTTTAAAAAATTCAACAGCGTAACAGGAATACCGTCCGCATACAAAGGGAAAACAAACAATAAATCTGAAAACTCTTCTAATTTTTTACAAAGTTCGTGGTGGTTTGTTTTTAATATATTGTAATATTCTGTTTTGCATTTGCAATTTTCAGAGAATATTGTGGCATAAGATTTGGAATTTGACTTTGGTGCACGAGGGCTTCCGTTTAAAATAATTATGCTTCCCATTTTGCCACCTCATCTGATACGATTTTTTCTAATTGCCATTCGGTTGTAAAAATAATGCTGTAGTTTTCAAAGTTCATATTATGCGCATTTCTTGCAATGAGTTTTTTAAATACTTCCTTTTCTTCCTCACCTATATCACCGTAGGCAATTATGGTTGCTTTTTTAGGCGTCACTTTGCGCTGAATATGGTGGGTTTCTCCCGCTACAATTCGAATAAAAGCTTGCTGGACCGGAATTGCACGTTCTAACATTGTTTTCATTACAGTATCATAGCCGCCATACTTTATGTGGCTGATATAAAGCAATGTATCACTCTTGGCAATAATGGGATAAACCTTCACTGCATCATCACGAATGACACATTTTCCGGGGGTTTTTGTCCAACATCCAAAACACCCGATACAGTTTGCTATTTTCAATGAAGATAAATCTATAAATTGAATATCATCTTTTTTAATTTCAATATTGAGAGGTTTGTCACTTAATATCAGTTTCATATCAAGCACTCCGTTTTGTTTTTCGGACGGTATTTTTCTTATAGTATAGGATGTAAAGCCTGTTTATATAATACAGAAGTGAAAAATTAACGGTAAGTCAATTCTACAATCTGCTAATTTGTAACCGGGTGAAGGCTCTCTTCTGTTTACAGCTTTCTGTAAAATTGCAACAGCGTTTCATAGGACAATTGGTAATGGAATTTTTTCTTGCGCTTGTTTTTTGTTCGCCGTTTTGAATTATGTGCATCGATGATTCCGTTTGCATTCAAAATGATAAGACTGAAAACATGAAAAAAATATGGGTTTGTGGCAGAAATGCCCTTGTAGACTGAGCTCCGGGTGCAGATTGCAATGACACTTTCAAGATCACGCTCCTTTTGCTGTTAGACTTGACCCCACACAGTTTTTCCTCTGGAAATATTATAATATATGATCGAACCAAATGCAATTCATAAGATTCCAGTGAAGGGAAGGATAAGAACCGAACACAACGCATCGTAATCTACTACAGGTTTGTCGGATATATAGAAATATCCGGCAGTAGTAAAAAACGAAATCACACAGCACAGACCCGCAAGGGCGTAGCCGTTCAATATCTCACAGCTTAACCGCTTTGCTGACGCAGAGCAAAAAAAGAAGCAGGCGAACCTGCTCCAATACATACAAAGGAACGAAAACAACTCTTTTTACATAAAGAAATCGAGTGTTCAAAACGGAAATCCGTTATGAACACTCGATATGGTAAGAGGTCCCCCAAAAGATGTCAACTTTTTCGCGTGACCTTCTGCACAAATAAGAAAAGAGCCCGGAGCGCGGATTGGCTCCAAGCCCTGCTTGGTACGGGTGTTCATAACGGATTTGATTAGAAAAAGAGTGCCCGTAAATCCGTTACGAACACTCGATGTGGTCGGGCGTAACCCGAAGCATCCGAACTTTGAAAGTTCGGACTTGATTTAGATGGTCGATTGCGCCGTACTTGAACGCCCATTGATTATCAAGTATAAATTGCTCACGGTCGTCCGTGGTCAGTGGGACAAGGGTAACTTTTGTGTTTTTCATAAAAACCTCCAAAACTAAAAAATAGAACCTCGGCTATTGAGCAGCAATAACCCAAGCTCACCCCGACACCTAATCCGGCATTACGGTACTACGGTCCACAGCCTCCGGTGACAAAATTATTATAGTGAATGCTTCTCAGCCGAAATCGAACCTTTTGGGCTCGCTTTCGGCTGATTTTTGAAAAACGATATTAATTTGGATCGATATATGGTTCACTACTAAGGCCTCTACTCTGCAACTCCTTCACAAGTTTGTTCAATATGCGTTTCCAGAATATTTCAAACCATTTTGCCTTCCCAAACCATTTAACAAGAATCGGGCTGACTGCATAGTATATCCGAATAAAAAATCTGCCGTACCATATTTGGCTCAAAGTGTTATCACGGAATCTTCGAAGCGTCCAAACTTCCGCGCAATCGTAGGATTTGTATACGCAAGTTGCGATATAGCAGCCGCGTTTTTTTCGGATACCATCGGGAATTGTGTTGGTATCACCAACGGGTTGATTTTTAGAAAAATGATGTATACGATTAACTGGCGAAGATATAGCTTCAGCTATTTTTTCTTTTATATAGGTGTTGTTTACTCCATAGGATGTCCAAAAAGTTATGCGCTTAACACCTGCTTCATCAAATATTTTTCCAACTTTTATGTCACGTTCCTTACGTTCCGCATCCATATGTGTCATATCATTAATTTCTATCACTACCAATGGATTATAAGTGCTGCTTGTTATCAGAAAATCCACATTACGAAACAACTCATTGTGATACCTTGAATTGTCGTTTTTCTCAATAAATGAGGCAAGATTTATTTGCGGAAACACATAATAATCGGGAGGCAAAGATTCTTTTATTGCCGCAAAAAAAGCCTGTTCGGATTTGCTTATTAAAGATTGCTTTTTTTCATATAGATCGCTTTGGTCATCTGAATGAGATATCGATGCTGTACATAGCTGATTGACATAATGCCATCGTCCGCAAGAATGGCATTTAAAAATATCTCCTTGCTCTTTTTTGATATTGCAGACTCTGCATAATGGATATTTTCCACTTTCCGCACCGCATACCTGACATTTCATTGTTGCCTCCAATAAAAAAACCGCAAAGTAACCTACTTTGCGGTTTCGACTTTTGCGGTCAAAACCGCGATTTTGGTACTTAAATACCTTATGAATACCGAGATTGGTCGGGCGTAACCCGAAGCATCCGAACTTTGAAAGTTCGGACTTGATATAGATGGTCGGAGTGACAGGATTCGAACCTGCGGCCTGATGGTCCCAAACCACCCGCTCTACCAACTGAGCCACACCCCGGTAAAACGCAGCCCCCTCGCCTTGTGTATGACAGACAGAACGGCGACGGGAAGCTGCGTAATATGACTATCTATAGTATAGCATACGCGTTGGTGCCTTGTCAAGCGCCAATCCGGATAAGCGGATAGAATAGGCGGCTTGACGGTTATGGTTCATTTGTGTCAAAAAGGCCGGGTTGATGCGCCCCTGTCATGGGTGTACCGGGGGCGGGGTAGGGAAGCCCAAGGTGATGGTAAGCCTGCGCGGTAGCGCAGCGGCCGCGCGGCGTGCGGGAGAGAAAGCCGATCTGAAGGAGATAGGGCTCATACACATCTTCAATTGTCACGGCCTCTTCACCGATGGTTGCCGCAAGCGTTTCGAGTCCGACTGGTCCGCCGCCATAGTAACGGATAATGGCTTCCAGCATGCGGCGGTCAGTATTGTCAAGGCCGAGCGCGTCGATTTCGAGTTGACGGAGCGCATCGGCGGCGATGTCGGCGTCGATACGACCGTCCCCCTGGATCAGGGCAAAATCCCGGATCCGTTTGAGAAGACGATTGGCAACGCGCGGAGTGCCGCGTGCACGGGAGGCGATTTCGAGAGCCCCCGCCTCTGTGATCGGCAACGCAAGGATAGAAGCCGAACGCATGACAATATCGGAAAGTTCCCGTGGCGTGTACAGTTCAAGCTTTAGCATGACGCCGAATCGGTCACGCAGGGGCGTCGAAAGCTGACCGGCGCGTGTGGTGGCGCCGATCAGTGTAAATTTGGGGAGTGGGAGACGAATGCTGCGTGCGCTTGGCCCTTTTCCGATGATGATATCGAGCGCATAGTCCTCCATGGCAGGATAGAGGATCTCCTCTACCTGTCGCGGCAGACGGTGGATTTCATCGATAAAAAGTACATCGCCCGGAGAAAGATTGGTCAGGATGGCCGCCAGATCTCCCTGCTTTTCAATGGCGGGCCCGGAGGTCGTACGGATGTTGACTCCCATTTCGTTGGCAATAATGGCAGAGAGTGTGGTTTTTCCTAATCCGGGAGGTCCATAGAGGAGGACATGGTCGAGGGAATCCCCGCGCATTTTCGCCGATTCGATATATACCCGTAAATTGCTTTTTGCTTTTTCCTGTCCGATATACTCCTTCAGTGTGTGCGGCCGCAGGGAAGGACCGGTTTCCGTATCGGTGGGGAGCTCTTCGGAAGAGACGATCCGGTTTTCAAAATCAAATTCTTCGAGTTCATTCGGCATGGGTTATCCTCTTTTGGAAAAATATTTGAGTGCATCGGTGATCATCTCCTCCACCGTCTTTGCGTCGGTGTGATCGAGAGCATCAAGGATCTCGCTTCGGCTGTATCCGAGGACCGAAAGAGCCTCGAGTGCCTCGTTTTTGACCGTATGACCGGACGCGGCAACAGCATTGCTGGCAACAGCGGGCGCCGCGTCGTTTTTGACTGTGGAAAACGAAAAGCCGGAGAATTTATCCTGCAATTCGAGGACGACGCGCGCGGCGGTTTTTGCGCCGACGCCATTGGCACGTGCGATCAGCTTGACATCGTCTGCGCGGACGGCCATAGCGAGCTTTTCCGGCGTGAGAATGGAAAGGATGGCCATGGCGGCCTTGGGTCCCACACCGGAAACCGCAATCAGCAGGCGGAAGCAGTCGAGTTCTTCCTGCGTATAAAATCCGAACAGCTCGATGGCGTCCTCCCGTACCGCAAGATAGGTGTAAAGCTTGACGGTCTTTCCGGTGTCCTCGGGCATACCGAGCGCATCAGCAGTATTCTGGCTGACGGTGAGACGGTAGCCGATCCCTCCGCAATCGATCACGGCAAAATTTTCTTCCCGATGGACATAGGTCCCGCGGATATGATAGAACATGGATACCTCCTGTCAGGATCGAGCGGAGGGATCTTCCCCCGTTCCGAGTTTCCGACGTATTCCTTTTTCCAGTTTGATACGGCTCAGCAGGATATGATGCCCGCAGGCCTCACACAGAACATGCACGTCGCTGCCGGCGCGGATGACCGAAAAGATCTTCCCGCCGCAGGGGTGTGGTTTTTTCATTTCGAGCCGGTCGCCCGGGGCAAGACGGATGATGGAATCAGACATGGGGCGTCTCTCCCTCCGCCTGGCCGTGCGAATCGGTGCTGTTGGGGGCAGGGGCGGAGCCTGTTGTGCTTTCCTCTGCGCCTGGATCGGCAGACGTATCCACGTCCGTAGCGGCCTTATGGGAATCCGTATCAGAGGCAGAGGATTCCGCAGAAGCGTCATTCTGTCCTGCATCCTCTGGTTCAGCATCTCCATGCTGCTTTTTCTTTTTCATGCGATCTTCATACGCCCGCTGCATTTGCTCGTCCGACAGATAGTCGGGCTCCTCCGGGATTCCGGTATCGGTATTCATGAACACGGAGGAAAGATGCGCGGCTACACCGTTCGGTTTCAGGCGCAGGAATCCCCGCCGCAGCACGAACTGATACACAGCCAGCATGAAAAGTGCAGCGAGGGAAACAAGGGAAATCGTAAGCCCGAGCACATAGGATTGCGGCCGGTACAGCATGGTGATCTCGTGTTCTCCGGGGGAAAGTGTAAAGGCCATGAGCGCATCGAGGGTCTCAAAGGTTTCGACAGGCTTGCCGTCTGCGGTGACGATCCAACCGGCGTCGTATGGAATGGTAGTAAGAACGACGGGGCGTTCTTCGGTGGTAGTGATATTGCCGTGGAAATAGTCCTCACGGAAGTCGGAGAGGGAGATTCCCTGTTGCGAAAGGGAGAGCATGGCGTCGGTTACGGCAGAGGTATCTTCATAGAAGAAGAGATCGGCATCTCCCCGGTAGTAGAAGAAGACGCATTTTTCCATTTTGAGCGTGACCGTGATTGTATCGCCGCTGTGGAAGGTTCCAAGATCCTTGAGATAATCGCCGGTATACCCGAAGATATTGCCGATATACTCCCCATTGACATAGATCGCGGCTTCGTTCCTGTAATCGGTGGGGGTATAGAAGTAGACGTGTCCGGAGCGCAGAGCCGTAGTGGTAAAGCTGATGGAGGCATCCGGCGCATAGAACTCCTGACCGGCATAGACTCCGGCGTCGTAATCCTCTCTGTTTGCAAGGTAGACATCGGAGAGCAGCTCCACATATTCCACACCGTTTACGATCAGATCGTTCCGCTCTGCGTTTTCCACAACGGTATTGGTGATCTGCAGTGGCCTGTACAGCATGGTATCGGTACCGGTCATGGCACTGACGATTCCGTTCATTGCGTCCAGGGGTGAGCTGGCAGAGGAGAAATCGTAGCTGCGCACCGTATCGGAAACCGCATAGGCGATGGGGAGGGCATACGGATTCTGATAAACCGAGTGGTTGCGATTGGTATAGACGGAAACATAGGTGTTTCCCGGAGAGCGAGAGGGCGGCGTAAGAACATAGCGAATGCCGAGCAGAGAATCGAGGGCGAGTGTGCTGCCTTTATATTCCGACCAATGGGAGGTGGAGAGGAGGCCAAGTCTTGCGAGGAAGCGAATGGTTTTGTAATTGAGGGTAGAGGTCGAATTGGTCAGACCGCGGTATCCGAGCTCCATGACGTCATTGGTGACGCGGTGATAGGTCGTCTCCATACGATAGAAATCGGTATCAAAATCCTTGACCCAGTCGATGACAGCACCGGTCGTCTCGTGGTATTCGGTATAGGAATCGCGGGAAACGGCGCCGACATCCATATGGAGCATATAGAGATGATACACGCCGGACAGGAAGGCCTCACAGAGGACGACGGCAGAGAGCAGACAGGAAAGGGCACGTTTTGTAAGGAGATCCGGCGCCTTCCGGAGCGCATACAGAAGAAAAGCGAGAAGAAGAATGACCGCGGCGGCAACGCCGGCGGAAAGCCAGGGAAAGAAATAGAGACCGGATCCGGCTGCGAGCGCGACAGAGAGCAGAAGAAGGAGCGCAACCGAAAGGATGGTACGCGGAGCAAGATCCTGCAGACGTGTGAGGGCGCGCGCGGCGGTGAGGAGCAGGAGGAAGCAGAAGATAAAACTATAGCGATAGTTAAGCCAGTTGGGGGCCTGTCCGCCGTGCCAGAGGATGTCGAGCGTGTTGATGGAGAAGCAGAGATAGAAGAAAAGAAGCAGAATGCCGGTGCCGATTCTCTGTCGCGCAGAGAATCGGGTGTTGCAGAAATAAAGAGGAACCAGAAGGAGAATAAGAGAGCCGCAGTAAACGAAAGGCAGTCCTTGAGGTTCTACGGTATCGTAGGAACCGGGGAGGAGCTTGGCAAAGAATTCAATGGGGGTAAAGCGGAGGTAGAAGGAATAGTCCGGCACCGAAAAGCTGGTTTTCCCGAAGGAAAGCGAGTAGGCGGCCGTGAGAAGAATGATGGCGGCGCACCCGACGGCGATGATGCTGTACAGCCCGGTGCGCAAAAGCGCGCGCAGGAAGTGATTGCGTTCTCCGAGGGGATTGTTGTACCCTTGTTCCGTGTAGGTAAAGAGGTAAAAAAAGAAGTAGACGGCCACAAATACACAGGTCATGAACCCGATATAGAAGTTGGACAGGAGCGCGAGCGCAAGCGTAATCGTAAAGAGGAGAAAGCGCCGGTATTTGATGAGGGATTCCAAGCCGAGGGTGATCAGCGGGAGCAGGATAAGATTGTCGATCCACATGGAATTGTGCTGCATGACGACGGCAAAAGCAGAGAGGGCGTACATCACCGAGAAGAAGAGCGTGGCACACTTTCCGGAAATACGGTTTTTATGAAGATAGTATCCGAACGTGAGGCCGCATAGGCCGGTTTTGAGGATAAAGAGGAAGAAAAGCGCCTCGGTCATATACCCGTCCGGGAAGAGAGCGACGATATAAGAGAGGGGGCTGGCGATGTAATACGCATAGATTCCCATCATTTCGCCGCCAAGAGAGCGCGCGAAGGAATAGAGAAGAGAGCCGTCGCCGTAGATCCAGGCACGCAGTGCCTCATAAAATCCGACATACTGCGCATTGAGGTCAAGGACAAGGACCGAGCGATCCCCGAAGGGGTAAACGCCGTCCAGGACATAGATGAGGAGCATGAGGGAGAAGGGAATCAGAAAACACCAGATGAGATAAGAGACATCGCGCTTTCCGTCGGGGCGGATCTCACTGTCAGGGCCGGAGAAAAGACGGCGGAGCAACCGGGTGAGCGGCCGTTCCGATTCGTCGGAGCGCGCGGCGGAGGAGGATTCGGGAACAAAATTCATGAACAGAACTCCTTACTGGTATCGGATACCGCGGAGAGCGCGGCGCCATCGGGAACGGACAAACCGGAAAGAACAACAGTAGTTTACCACATTTTTACCAGAAAGTAAAGGATATAGAGAAAAAGAAAGCAAAATGGAAGCAAAAGGATCGGAAAGAGAGGACGGAGAAAAGAGAAGTGCCCGTGAATATGGATTCTGCTGTCGGTGTGTTCGTCTGTCAGATGCTGGGGAGTGACGTGGGCCCGCTTGACAATCCCGAAGGGCGGTGTTATAATCACAAGGAAAAAAACAGGGAGGGAAAAGGATGACGAGGCTGATCCTTTTGCGGCACGG